>CBFGXR010000018.1:0-14197 GCA_965652675.1 uncultured Castellaniella sp. | reverse complement strand
GGGATCGGCGGTCTGGACGCCGGCCGCGTTGCGGGCCTTGCGGGTCGGCTTCATCGGCGCGGGGCGGCTGGCGCGGGCGCTGTCCCTGGCCCTGCGGGCGGCCGGCATTCCGGTCGTGCGGGTCGCCAGCCGTTCCGAGGCCAGCGCCCGCTCCCTGACGGAACCGCTGCCGGACTGCCGGATCGGCGATCCGGCGGATGTGGCGCGGGATTGCGACCTGGTGTTCCTGACTTCGCCCGACGCCCTGATCGCCGACATCGCGCGTGCCGTGCCCTGGCGCGCAGGCCAGGCGGTGGCGCATTGCAGCGGGGCCACCCCGGTCGCCGCGTTGCGGCCCGCCGCCGAGGCGGGCGCGCGGATCGGCGGTTTCCATCCCATGCAGGCCTTCGGCGCGGACCCCGGGGCGGCGCTCGCCAGCCTGCCGGGCTGCACCGTGGCCATCGAGGCGGAACCGCCGCTGGACGCGCTGCTGCACGCACTGGCCCACCGCCTGGGCTGCGTCGGCCTGACCCTGCCGCCGGGCGCGCGCGTGCGCTATCACGCCTCGGGGGGCTACGCGTCCCAGCACGTCCATGCCCTGCTGGCCGAGGCGGTGCGCCTGTGGCAGTCCTGGGGCGCGACGGAACAGCAGGCCCTGGATGCGCTGCTGCCGCTCTTGCGGGGCACGCTGGAATCCCTGGCGCGCAGCGGCGTGGCGGCCGGCATGCCCGGTCCCGTATCGCGTGGGGACACGGGGACGGTGCGCCTGCATCGCCAGGCCCTGCAGGCGGTCGATCCGGACATGCGGGATCTGTATGATCGCCTGTGCCGCCGGGGCGTGGCCCTGGCCCTTCGGGCGGGGCGTGTGGACGCGGGCGGCGCCGAGGGGGTCGAGCGGGCACTGGACGCCCCTCCGGACCGCTGAATCCGGGCGGCGGCCGTCCTCCGCTCCGGGCCGATGCGGTCCGGAACGGACGTGCGCCCGGTGAAAAACCCCTGGACGGATTCGATCGTCATCTAAAATTCCAGGGTTATTCCGTCTATCATCGTATGCATTTCAAGCATGAAATGCTTTGAAACATTCCGGGCATTCCGGACCGAAAAAAAGAAGGCCATGGCCCGATGCTGAACCTGGACGCCCGCACCCTGCTGATCGTCGAAGCCTTTGTGTTGTTTCTCGTGGGCGGATTGATGCTGCTGGCCGCCCTGCAGGGGCGGCGCGACCGCACGCTGCTGTGGATGTCGGGCGCCCTGCTGCTCGGCGGGACGGGCTTCGTGGTCAGCATCGCGCGCGAGGTCCCGGGCTGGCGGGATCCGGTGATCGTGTTGTCCAACATGCTGCTGATCACGGGGCATGCCTGCGTCTGGGCGGGATTGCGGGTCTACGTCGGCCGGCCCGTGCGCGGCGGCTGGCTGCTGGCGGGGGCGGCGGCCTGGTTCGCGCTGTGCCTGTGGCCGTGGTTCCTGGCCGCGGACATCGCGCGGCTCCTGGTCTTTTCCCTGCTGACGATCGGCTACCTCGCGGCGGCCGGCCGGACACTGTGGCCCGAACGGCGCGAGGACGCGGGGTCGGTGTGCCCTCTGCTGATCGTGCTGATCGCCCACGGCCTGTTCTACTTTTATCGCGTGGTGTCGGCCGTACGGGTGCCGGGCATGTCCTGGCTGCTGTGGCCGGATTTCACCGTGACCATCCTGGAAGGCATCCTGTTCGCCATCAGCCTTTCCTTCGGCGTCCTGATCCTGGTGCGTGCGCGGGCGGAACGGCGGTATCGCCATGCGGCCCTGCATGATGCGCTGACCCGGCTGCCCAATCGCCGCGCCCTGTTCGAGCAGGGCGCGGCGGTCTTGCAGCGGGCGCACCGCGAGGGCCGGGACATGGCCCTGCTGATGTGCGACCTGGACTGGTTCAAGCGCATCAATGACGAACATGGGCACGACGCGGGCGACCGGGTCCTGGCCCTGTTCGCCGACGTTCTGCGCGCCCGGGTGCGCGTGGGCGACCTGTGCGCGCGCATCGGTGGCGAGGAATTCGTGGTCCTGGCGCCGGACCTGGGCCCCCTGGGCACCCAGGACCTGGCGGACCGGATCCGCCGCGCCCTGGCGGAACGCGCCTCGGGGGCGGTCGGCCGTCTGAGCGTGAGCATCGGCATCGCCTGCGCCTCGGTGGACGGCCATGATCTGGACCGGTTGCTGGCCAGCGCCGACCGGGCGCTGTACGACGCCAAGGCCGCGGGACGGGACTGCGTCCGCCAGTCGGCCGGCCTGGCCGTGCCGGGCCGACCCTCCGCGCCGGCGGCACGGGTGCGCGCCGCCGAGGCCTCCTCGTCCTCCACGGGAACCTGATCGATGGAAAATCTGGATGCGCGTACGCTGCTGATCGCCGAAATCCCGGTCCTGCTGCTGGTGGGCGGGCTGATCCTGGCCGCGGCCCTGCTGGGCCGCCGCGACCGGACGCTGGGGTGGACCGGCGCCGCGCTGCTGCTCGTGGGCGTGGGTTTCCTGCTGGGCGTGGCCGATCCGGGCAGCGCCTGGCAGCAATCGGTGACCCGTTTCGGCGCCTTGCTGATCCTGGCCCATGCCTGCATCTGGACGGGCCTGCGGGCGTTTTCCGGGAAGTCTCCGCTGTGGCTGTGGATCGTGGCCGGTCCGCTGGCCTGGTGCGCGGTGTGCCAGTGGCCCGGATTCGTGTTCTCGGGCGTGGCGCGCGTGATCGCGTACAGCCTGCCGACCCTGGCTTATACCGGCGCGACCTTGTGGGAACTGGGGTTCGATCCGCGCGGGCGGGACGGCAAGACAAAGCTGGCGATCCTGCCGTCCGGCATCCTGCTGCTGCATGGCCTGCTGACCACCATCCGCATGGTGGCGGTGCCGCTGTCGGGGCCGGAACCCGGGCGGCTGCGCTTCGATTTTCCGATGGCGGTGTTCGAGGGCATGCTGTTCTTCATCGGCGTGGCCTTCACCATCCTGATGATGGTGGGCGCGCGTTCGGAACGGCGCTACCGGCATGCGGCCCTGCACGACGCCCTGACCGACCTGGCCAATCGGCGCGCCCTGTACGAGCAGGGGGGCGACATGCTGCGGAACGCCCTGGTTCAGGGGCGGACCGTCGCCCTGCTGATGTGCGATCTGGACCGCTTCAAGCGCATCAACGACGATCACGGACACGAGGTCGGCGACCAGGTGCTGGCCGCCTTCGCGGGCGTGCTGCGGCGCGCCGTGCGCAAGGGCGACCTGTGCGCCCGCATCGGCGGCGAGGAATTCGTGGTCCTGGCGCCGGACATGGACGCCGAGGGCGCCCTGGGCCTGGCGGAGCGCATTCGTGAACAACTGCGGGCATGCGGCTGCCGGGCCTGTGGCCCCCTGAGCGTGAGCATCGGCATCGCCTGCGCGCCGCGGGACGGGGGCGACCTGGGCAGGCTGCTGGCCCGGGCGGATCGGGCGATGTACCGGGCCAAGGACGCGGGACGCGACTGCGCCCGCCTGTGGACCGAGGATCCCGAGGACGCCTCAGCCGCCGTAGCCGGGGGCGGCGGCGGGTGTGCGGGCCAGCATCCAGTCGATGCCTGATTCCCCGTGCGCCTGCAGCCAGTCATTGGCCTGGCGGAAATGGCCGCAGCCGATGAAGGGACGCGGCGGGCGCAGGGCGGACAGGGGCGAGGGGTGGTTGGCGGTCAGGACTTCGACCGGACCGGCCGGCGGCTGCATGTCCAGCAGCGCGCGGCGCGCCTGGGCGTGCGAGCCCCAGAGCAGCAGGACCTTGGGGCGGGTCTCGCGCAGCACCCGCATGATCAGGGCATCCGTGATGTGTTCCCAGCCTTTCTTGGCGTGCGACGCCGGCTGGTGGGCTTCGACGGTGAGCGAGGTGTTCAGCAGCAGCACGCCCTGGCGCGCCCAGCGCACCAGGCCGTTGCGCGGCGGCTGATCGGGTTCGCCGTATTCCTGGGCAAGCTCCTTGAACATGTTGCGCAGGCTGGGCGGCGTCGGGCAGAAGTCCGGCACGGAGAACGCCAGGCCCTGGGCCTGGTTCGGGCCGTGATAGGGATCCTGGCCGACGATCACCACCTGGACCGCTTCCGGCGGGATCTCGATCAGGGCCCGGAAAGGCCGCAGGGGAAAGATGCAGGCCCCGGCGGCCAGCCGTTCGGCCAGCATCGCGTCGAGCCGGCCCAGGATGCCCTGCAGGTGGGGGGCTTCGAGCGCGGATTTCCAGGCGGACGGCAGCGTATCGATCTGGGCGCGCAGGGAACCCTGGAACGCATTCTGGACTTCGGTGTCGGACGGAGGGAGCATGGTCTTTGTTCGGAATGGAGGTTCGGGGGCGCTCAACGCGGACAGGTCCCGATCAGTGTAGCCAGTCGGCCGGGCAGACGGGGATCGTCCATCTGCGACACGTTGAAGCGCATCATGCCGCCGGCCGTCTGCGCCTGGCTGAAGACGTTGCCGGGCGCCAGCATCAGGCCCTGCTGCAGGCCGGCCTGGGCCAGGCGGGCGCCGTCGATGCCGTCGGGCAGCCGGCACCACAGGAACATGCCGTCCTCGGGTTCGTGCCAGGGCCGCAGGCCCAGCGCGCGCAACTGGCGGATCGCGCGAGGCATGGCGCGGGCCAGCCGCTGGCGCAGCAGCCGCGTGTGCTGTTGCCAGGCGCCGTCCCGCAGCAGCCGGGCGATGACGGCCTGGGTCAGGCCGGCGCCGGAAAACGTCGTCGCGGTGCGCAGGTCGGCCAGGGCGTCCAGCCAGTCTTCGCGCGCGATCAGGTAGCCGCAGCGCAGGCTGGCGGACAGGGTCTTGGAAAAACTGCCGACTTGCGCGACCCGGTCGCGGCTGTCCTCGGCCGCCAGCCGGGCCGACGGCCGGGACTCGAAGTCGCCGAAGATGTCGTCCTCGATCAGGATCAGGTCGTGGACCCGCGCCAGCGCCCGGATGCGCCGCGCCTTGTCGGCCGACAGCCGGGCGCCCGTCGGGTTGTGCGGCCCGGCGTTGCTGAGATAGAGGCGCGGGCGGTATTCCCGCAGGGCGGCCTCGAAGCGGTCCATGTCCGGGCCGTCGGGGGTGTGGGGCACGCCGACGATGCGGGCCCGGTGCGCGCGCAGCAGCGCCAGGAAGTTGAAATAGCAGGGGTCGTCGACCAGGACGGCGTCGCCCGGCTCGATCAGGAAGCGGCACAGCAGGTCCACGGCCTGGGTGCCGGAATCGGTCAGCAGGATCTGCCGGGGATCGACCGCGAGGCCGCGCGCGGCCAGGTGCCGGGCGATCTGGCTGCGCAGCGCCGGCAGGCCCAGGGCGGGGGCGTAGTCCGTCAGCGGCGCGTCCTGATCGCGCGCGACCTGGCGCAGGGCGCGGCGAATGGCGTCCTGCGGCATCCAGTCGTCCGGCAGCCAGCCGCAGCCGGGCTTCAGGGCCCCGGCGCCCAGGTCCAGCGACTGGCGCGACACCCACAGGGGATCGATCTGGCGGTCCAGGCGCGGCTCGATCTCGGCCAGCGCCAGCGGGGCCAGGGGTCCGGCGACGTAGAAGCCGGCGCCGGCGCGCGCGCGGATGACGCCTTCGGCCGCCAGCCGGTCGTAGGCCTCGACGACGGTGGACTTGGAGACGCCGTGCTGCAGCGCCATGCCCCGCAGGGACGGCAGGCGCGCGCCGGGCGGCCATTCGCGGGCCGCGATGCGCTGGCGCACGAATTGCATGATGCCGGCGGTGCGGCCCGGCGACGAATAGGGCGGCGTATCCATGGAAGCTGATCAGTACAGTTGATCAGTACTGTACTGCACTGTATCTGGATTCAGCCCGGCGGGCAAGGCATGCTGGCGTCCTCGGATGAACGTGCTTCACCGTCACGGACGGGAAAAGGAATACGGATGAACACCTCCACGCGCGGCTGGATCAACGGCATGATCGGCGTCGCGATCTTCAGCGGTTCGCTGCCGGCGACGAGGCTGGCCGTTCTGGGGCTGGACCCCCTGTTCGTCACGGCGGCGCGGGCGGCCCTGGCCGGCCTGCTGGCCCTGGCCGCGCTGGCCTTCACGCGCAGCCCCCGGCCCGAGCGGACCGATCTGCGCACCCTGCTGCTGGTGGCTTTCGGCGTGGTGCTCGGCTTCCCCCTGTTTTCCGCCCTGGCCCTACGGACCATCACCTCGGCGCATTCCCTGGTCTTCATCGGCCTGCTGCCGCTGGCGACGGCGATCTTCGGCACCTGGCTGGGCGGCGAACGGCCGTCCCGCGCCTTCTGGATGTTCGCCGTCCTGGGCGCGGTCTCGGTGGCCGGATTCGCGTTCAGCCGGGACGGTTCGGGTTCGCTGGGCGCCGACGCCCTGATGATGGTCGCTATCGTCACCTGCGGCTACGGCTATGCCGAAGGCGGCCGCCTGTCGCGCCGGCTGGGCGGCTGGCAGGTCATCTGCTGGGTGCTGGCGCTGTCGCTGCCGGTCAGCCTGCCCCTGGCCGTGATCCTGCGTCCGGCGGTATGGACCGGCATCCCCGCGTCCGCCTGGGGCGGGCTGGCCTACGTGACGGTCTTCAGCATGCTGGTGGGCTTCATTTTCTGGTATCGGGGCCTGGCCCAGGGCGGCATCGCCGCCGTCGGCCAGCTGCAGCTGCTGCAGCCCTTCCTGGGGCTGATGCTGGCGGCGTGGCTGCTGGGCGAGCCCGTCACGCCCGTCATGCTGGCGGTCACGGCCTTCGTCGTCGCCTGCGTGGCGGGGGCGAAATATTCCGCGACCGCGCCGATTCCGGCCTCGGGAACCGCGCGCTGACCGCGCGGCCGCCTTACACGGCCGTGTCGGCTTTCAACGTGGCGACGAAGCGCTGCGTGCGCGGATCCTGCGGGTTCCGGAACAGCTCGGCGGACGGTCCCGATTCGATGACCGCGCCGTCCTGCAGGAATACGGTCTGACGGGCGATCTGCGCCGCCAGGCGCAGGTCGTGGGTGGCCATCAGCATGGTCATGCCCTCGGCGGCCAGGTCCGCCAGGACGGCGACCACTTCCGCCGCCAGTCCGGGGTCCAGGGCGGACGTGGGCTCGTCGCACAACAGCACGCGCGGCTCGGGCGCCAGCGCGCGGGCGATGGCCACGCGCTGCTGCTGGCCGCCCGACAGGCTGGACGGCCAGGCGTCGGCCTTTTCCAGCAGCCCGACCTTGTCCAGCAGCCCGAGGGCGCGTTCGCGGGCACGGTCGCGGCTCCAGCCCTTCACCGTCACCAGGCCTTCCATCACGTTCTGCACGGCGGTCTGGTGGGGGAACAGCTGGAAGTTCTGGAACACCATGCCGGTCTGCTGGCGGATCCGCTGCACCGCCGGCCGCGCCGGATGGCGTCCGGGCTGGAATTCCAGGGTTTCCTCGCCCAGCGTCAGCCGGCCCGCGTCGGGCGCGTCGAGCAGGTTCACGCAGCGCAGCAGGGTGCTCTTGCCGCTGCCCGACGGGCCGATCAGGGCGGTCACCTGGCCCTCGGGGACGACGACGTCGACGCCGTGCAGCACTTCGTGGCCGGCGAAGGACTTGCGGATGTCTCGGAGTTCGATCATCGCTGCCCCTCGGTGAAGACGGCGTGCTGGCCGAAATGGCGTTCCAGGCGGGTCTGGACGGCCGACAGGATGGAACACAGCGCCAGATAGATCAGGGCCGCCTCGATGTACAGGATCAGCGGCTCGTAGGTCACGGAGGCGATGCGCTGGGCCGCCTGGAAGATTTCCGGCACGGTGATCACGGCGGCCAGCGAGGTGTCCTTCACCAGGGCGATGAAGGAATTGGCCAGCGGCGGCACGGCCACGCGCGCCGCCTGGGGCAGCACCGTGCGCCGCAGCGCCTGCGCGCGCGTCATGCTCAGCGAATAGGCGGCATCCCATTGACCCTTGGGGATGGCCTCGATGGCGCTGCGGATGACCTCGGCGTTGTAGGCGCCCACGTTCAGCGAAAAGCCGATCAGGGCGGCCGGCAGCGGGTCGAGCACGAAGCCGATGCTGGGCAGGCCGTAGAAGATCACGAACAGCTGCACCAGCAGCGGCGTGCCGCGGATCAGCCAGACGTAGAACCGGACCAGCGCCACCAGCGGCGGCGGTCCGAACAGCCGCGCGATCGCGGTCAGGAACGCCAGCAGCAATCCGGCCGCGAAGGACAGGAGCGCCAGCGGCACGGTGAATTTGATCCCTCCGACCAGCAACGGCCAGAGGGAATCCGTCATCAAATGAAGCCAGTCCGGCACGGTCGGGTTTCCTGTTGGATCGTGTCGCGGGGCGGGCTTACTTGACCTTGGCGGACAGGTCCTCGCCGAAATAGCGCTCGGAGATCTGCTTGTACGTGCCGTCGTCGCGCAGGGCGTCCAGCGCCTTGTCGATGGCGGCCTTCAGAGCCGGCTGGTTCTTGCGCATCAGCACGCCGGACTGGCCGAACTCGGCGCTGTTGTCGGTGGCGACGACCTTGACCTTGGCCTTGGGCTGCTGGTGCTTGAAGTCCAGGAACGACAGCTCGTCGTTGACGGTCGCGTCCACGCGGCCCGAGGTCAGCAGGGCGATGGCGTCGTTGAAGCCCTGCACCGGCACCACTTCCGCGCCACTGCGCTGGGCGAGCTTGCCGAAGTTGCTGGTGATGGTGTTGGCCGAGCGCTTGCCCTTCAGGTCGGCGAAGGTGTGGATCGTGTCGTTGTCCGCGCGCACGATCAGCGCCGCCGCCGAGGCGATGTAGGGCTTGGAGAAATCGAACTTGGCTTGCCGCTCGGCGCTGATGCCGACCTGGTTGATGACCACGTCGTAGCGGTTGACGTCCAGCCCGGCGATCAGGCCGTCCCACTTGCCTTCGACGAATTCGGCCTTGACGCCCAGCTGCTTGGCGATGGCGCGGGCGATGTCCACGTCGAAGCCGACCAGTTGGTTGTCCTTGGTGTCGTGGAAGGAGAACGGGGCGTAGGTGCCTTCGGTGCCGATGCGCAGGACGCCGGCCTTCTGGATGGCGGCGAGGTCGTCGGTGGCCGCCTGGGCGGCCGGGGCGGCGGCCAGCAGGGGGAGCAGGGCGGAGAACAGCAGGGCGGAGATTTTTTTCTTCATGATGGGCGGATGAGCGTGAATTAATTCAAGAGGTTATATGAATGACGCGTCTTATAGGTTTTCATTCTAATGAGGCGTCCTTCAAGCCGCAAAGGTTTTCGGTCTATCTGCATATCTCTTTTGGAAATATGAATCTGCGCCGGACGGGCCGCCGTGCGGCTTGACCGGCGTCAACCGGGGCGCGAGGCATGCCGCATAGAATGTGTCTCATGCGATATGCGGGCAAGCGTACACGCGGATGCGTCGTCATCCACTGGCTGCTGGTCCTGGGGCTCTGGCTCCAGGTCATCGGGCCCGTGTTCGCCGGCATGCCGCCGGCCGATCCCCTGCGGGGCGTGCAGATCGTGGCGTGCACGCCGGCCGGCATGGTGGTCATGGACCTCTCGTCCGACCCGGACGACCCGGACGATTCCGGGTCGCCGCGCATGCTCCGCACCGGGCATTGCCCGCTGTGCGCCACCACCCCCGCGCCACCGATGGCCGCCATGGCCGGCACCGCCGTGCCGGCCGCGCCCTGGGCCCAGCCCGCGGCAGGGTTCGACGAAACTCCCTGCGCCGCCCGGATCGCCGGGACCTGGGCATGGCCGCCCGCGCGCTGTCCTCCGTCCCGTTCGTGCTGAAACCCTGATTTTCTTGTTTCGGGGCCGCCCCGGCCCGGCATGCCGTCGGTACGCCGGTCGCGGACGGCCCTGGATGTCTTTCAGCCTTTTCGCATAACGAGACTTCAATGAAGAAGGAAACCTTGTGGGTGGCCGGGATCCCGGTCGCCTTGATGTCGCTCGGCCTGCCGCGGGCCGCGCTGTCCCAGCCCGTGCGGGCGCTGTCCCCCGTGGTCGTCACCGCGCCCGCCGCGGATGAACCTCTGGTGGTGCGCACGGATCCGAAGGCCCCGCGCCAGCCCGTTCCCGCCCATGACGGTGCGGATTTTCTCAAGAGCATTCCCGGCTTTTCCGTGATCCGCAAGGGCGGCACGGACGGCGATCCGGTCCTGCGCGGCTTTTCCGGCTCGCGCCTGGGCATCCTCCTGGACGGCCAGGAAATCTATGGCGGCTGCGGCGGACGCATGGACCCGCCCACGGCCTACGTCTATCCCGAATCCTATGACCGCGTCACCGTCCTCAAGGGGCCGCAGAGCGTGCGCTACGGCGCGGGCCAGTCGGCCGGGGTGGTGCTGTTCGAACGCGACGTGAAGCGCATGGAATCCTTCGGCTGGAAGGCCAACGGCAGCCTGACGCTGGGCAGCTTCGGGCGCAATGACCAGATGGCCGACGTGCTGGTCGGCGGGCCGCAGGCGTACGTGCGCGCCGGCGGCACCCGCGCCCAGGCCGACGATTACGAGGACGGCGACGGCAAGCGCGTGCATTCCGAATACCTGCGCTGGAGCAGCCACGCCGCCGTCGGGCTGACGCCGGACGACAGGACGCGCATCGAGCTGTCGGCTTCCCTGAGCGACGGCCGCGCCGCCTATGCCGATCGCGGCATGGACGGGGCGAAGTTCAAGCGCGAGAACGTGTCCCTGATGTTCGAGCGTAAGCGCATGGGCGGCCTGGTCGATGAGATCGAGGGGCGCGTCTACTACAACTACGTGGACCACGTCATGGACAACTACACCCTGCGCGACGTGAAGGCGGGCATGATGAAGCCCTACATGGCCAGCAATCCGGACCGCCGCACGACGGGCGGGCGGCTGAGCGCGACGCTGCGCCCGGCCGATGCCTGGAAGCTGGTCGTCGGGGCCGACGCCAAGCAGGACGTGCACCGCGCGCGGGGCAGCGGCATGCAGGCCTCGGCCGATGCCGCCGATGCCGCCTATCGCGCGGCGACCCGGGTCGAGGACATGCGCTTCGAGCAGCATGGCGTGTTCGGCGAGAGCACCTGGTTCCTGACCGACGCCGATCGCGTGGTCGGCGGCCTGCGGGTCGACTGGGTCGAGGCCCGCGACAAGCGCATGCCCTCCAAGTCGGTCACCGCCGGCCGCAAGAACGACCGCGCCCTGACCAGCGGCTTCCTGCGCTACGAGCGGGACTACGGTGAAAACAGCACCTGGTATGCCGGCATCGGTCATTCCGAACGTTTCCCCGACTACTGGGAACTGATGAAGGGCGGCGCCGACGGCACCAACAGCGCCTTCCTGTCCACCCGGCCGGAAAAGCTCGATCAGCTGGACATCGGGACGAACTGGCGCAGCGGTCCCTATGCGCTGTCGGCCTCGGCCTTCTACAGCCAGGTGGACGACTACATCCTCATCGACTGGAACCGCAGCCGGACCCGGAATATCGACGCCACGGTCATGGGCGGCGAACTGGACGCCTCCTGGCAGTTCCATCCGTCCTGGCAGGCGGTGGCGAGCCTGTCCTACGTGTACGGCAAGAACCGCACGGACGGCACGGCCCTGGCGCAGCAGCCGCCGCTGGAAGGGCGCCTGGGTCTGAACTACGCCCAGGGGCCGTATTCGGCGGGTGTCCTCTGGCGCCTGGTGGCCGCGCAGGGCCGCTATGACGAAGGCATGGGCGGCATCGCGGGCAAGGATCTCGGCCCCACCGGCGGCTTCGGCGTGCTGTCGCTCAATGCCGGCTGGCGCCCGACCAAGACCGTGCTGCTGACCGCCGGCGTGGACAACGTCCTGAACAAGACCTATGCCGAGCACCTGTCGAAGTCGGGCGTGGACATCCCCGGCAGCGTGTCCTTCGTGGACACCCGGATCAACGAGCCGGGCCGGGTCTTCTGGCTGAAGGCGCAGATCGCGCTGGATTGACCGGCCCCGGGCGGGGGCGGCCGTGCCGCGACACGGACCGCTCCCGCCCGGTCCCGCGGCCGGCCGGATCGGTCAGCCGCGCGCGTGCGGGTGACGCAGGACGGGCAGCCGGGACAGCGGGTAGTACAGCCCTGCGCCGATGGCCACGCCGAAGAACCAGCCGTAGGTGCCCCACCAGGCCGGCAGCCAGTCGGTCAGGTGCGGCAGGATGCTGGAGAACAGGCCGCCGATGATCGTGGCGATCAGCGCGGCGAGGTTCCAGCCCCGGTGGAACTGGTAGGCGCCGTCCTCGCGATACAGGTCGGCGACCTTGATTTCACCCTTGGCGATCAGGTAGTAGTCCACCACGATGATGCCCAGCAGCGGGCCCATGATGGCGCCGATGGCGTTCACGAAAACGGCGGCGTTGCCTTCCCAGGGCGCGAAGGGGTACAGGCACAGGGCGATCACCGCCGTGATGTAGCCGCCGCCCTTGAAGCTGATCTTGTGCGGGAATGCGTTGGAGATGTCGAAGGCCGGCGACACGAAGTTGGCGACGACGTTGATCCCCAGCGTGGCGACGGCGAAGGTCAGTGCGGCCAGCAGCGCCAGGAACCA
Source organism: uncultured Castellaniella sp. (assembly GCA_965652675.1). Lineage (GTDB taxonomy): Bacteria > Pseudomonadota > Gammaproteobacteria > Burkholderiales > Burkholderiaceae_B > Castellaniella. The sequence continues at coordinate 1,836 of CBFGXR010000018.1, read as the reverse complement.
GCTGTCGAACTTGGCGGAGATCTGCTCGGGGTGCAGCAGGACTTCGCCATAGACCTGGTAGGCGGCGATCGTGGTCACGCCGGCCACCAGCGAGAACAGGATCAGGTTGACGGGCAGGCCCCAGAGATTGCCCTTGCGCACCACCGCCTTGCTGGGGGCGTAGCGGGAGAAGTCGCAGAAATTCAGGTACAGCGCGGCGAAATAAGTGATCCAGGTGGCACCGACCGCCATCAGCGCCGAGACGGAACCGGGCTCGCCCGAAACGCCGGCGTCCCGGGTCTTTTCCAGCAGCAGTTCGGGCGCGATGCCGTGATCCAGCGAGAACCCGCCGGCCTTGATCACCAGGCCGACGGCCAGCACCAGCATGGCGATCCAGACGGCGGGCCCGGCCCAGTCCTGGAACCTGCGTACGGTTTCCATGCCGTTCTGGATGATCAGCAGCTGCAGCGCCCAGACGATCACGAAGCAGATCACGTCCAGTGTCGAATGCCCCAGCAGGTGCGAGGTCTGGTGGAATGCCAGGATCGCCTCGTTGCGCGTCAGCAGGGCGACGATGGCCCAGGAGGCCGCCGCCGTCTGGGCGCCGTACCAGAAGCAGGCCACGACCGCGCGCACCAGGGCGGGCAGGTTCGCCCCCCAGACGCCGAACGAGGCCCGCGCCAGGACGGGGTAGGGCACGCCGGTCTTGACGCCTGCATAGCCGATCAGGTTCATGATCGCGAAGATGACCAGCGAACTGAGGCCGATCGCGATCAGGAAGTTGGTGAAGCTGCCGCACAGCAGGAACAGGCTGGCCGCCAGATAGTAGCCCCAGAGGCTGTGGACGTCCGACGTCCAGACGTTGAAGATGCTGAAGGCCCCCCAGGTGCGTTCCCTGGCCGGCGCCAGGTCCTCGTTGTACAGGCCGCGAGTCGCGTTTTCCATGCTGTGTCTCCCGGTGGCCGACCGCGATGCGGAATCTGGGCCACGTCCATGTCCTATTGATATTTCATCTAACATTTAACGTTATATGCAAGATGATATTTTGCGTATAATATATCTGCATGTGGTAAGCGGAAATATGGGATTTACCCTGCAATGCATCAGGGATGCGCGTCCAGGCAGGCAGCTTCGGACGCGGACCGGATCGATAAGACAGGCTTCCCTCCGCGCCGCACGCCGGCATTCGAACCCTCGGGCCGGACATGGATCCCCGTCGGGGACAAGGAGCGAGACAATGAAGCGTTTTCACAGGACTTTGTTTGGACAGGTGGTGATCGCCCTGGCGCTGGGGATCGTCGTGGGCGTGGTGTGGCCTGAATTCGCGACGTCGCTCAAGCCGCTGGGCGACGGCTTCATCAAGCTGATCAAGATGATCATCGCGCCGCTGGTCTTCTGCGTGGTGGTGCACGGCATCTGCGGCACCAGCGACATCCGCAAGGTGGGCCGCGTCGGGGTCAAGGCCCTGGTGTATTTCGAAGTCGTGACGACCTTCGCGCTGGCCCTGGGGATCGGGCTGGCCTATCTGTTCACGCCCGGGCACGGCATGCACGTCGATCCGGGCACGCTGGATGCCAGCGCCCTGTCCGCCTATACGTCGCGCGTGGGCGGCGCCACCGACACGGTCGGCTTCCTGATGCGCATCATTCCCACCACGCTCGTCGACGCCTTCGCCTCGGGCGACATCCTGCAGGTGCTGCTGATCTCCATCCTGTTCGGGGTCGCGGTGGCCTTGCTCGGAGAACGCGGCCGTCCCGTGGTGCATCTGGTCGACAGCCTGTCGCACGTGTTCTTCAAGATCATCGGTTTCATCGTCAAGCTGGCCCCGTTGGGCGTGCTGGGGGCCATCGCCTTCCC
>CBFGXR010000017.1:0-14435 GCA_965652675.1 uncultured Castellaniella sp. | reverse complement strand
GCGCTTCGACATTCATGCTTCCACGCTGCCCGAATCCGTCCGCGAGCGGCTGCTGGGCCTGCGCGACCATCGCATCACGGCGGCGGGCACCATCGTGATCAAGGCGCAATCCAGCCGCAACCAGGCGCAGAACCGGCAGGAGGCGCTGGCGCGCCTGCAGGAGATGATCGACCGTGCCGGCGATATCCCCGAGGCCCGGCGCCCCACGCGGCCCACACAAGGGGCCAGGCGCCGCCGCCAGCGGGCGAAGACCGGGCGCAGCGCCCTCAAGCAGCTGCGCGCCAAGGTGACGACGGACTGACCGTGTTCAGGCGCGCTGCGCCAGCGCCCAGGCCACGTGTTCGCGCACCAGGGCGCCTTCATGGTCGGCGCGGCTGAGCAGAGCGGCGCGCAGTTCTCCGGCCTGGGCCGCGTCGGCGTCGCGCAGCGCGTTGCCCAGCGCCACGGCGATGTTGCGCAGCCAGCGCTCGTGGTTGATGCGCCGGACCGGCCCGCCCTCGGTCCGTTTGAGGAATGTCTCCTCGTCCCAGGCGAACAGGTCGACGAGCCGGCGCCCGACCAGCGGCGCACGCGCGTCGAAATCGGGCAGTTCCGTGGTCTGGGCGTACTTGTTCCAGGGGCAGATCGTCTGACAGTCGTCGCAGCCGTAGATGTGGTTGCCCATGAGCGGGCGCAGCGCCTCGGGGATGGGGCCGTGATTCTCGATGGTGAGATAGGAAATGCAGAGGCGCGCGTCCACCACGCCGGGCGCCACGATGGCGCCCGTGGGACAGACGTCGATGCAGGCGGTACAGGTGCCGCAATGCGCGCTCACCGGATCGGTCGGCGTCAGCGCGAAATCCACGAAGATCTCGCCCAGGAAGAACATCGACCCCGCATCGCGCGAGAGCACCATGGAATGCTTGCCGCGCCAGCCCAGGCCGCTGCGGCTGGCCAGTTCCTTTTCCAGCACGGGGGCCGAATCGGAAAAGACGCGGTAGCCGAACGGCCCGACCAGGGCCTCGATCCGGTCGCACAGCTTTTGCAGGCGCGCGCGCACCACCTTGTGATAGTCGCGCCCCCGGGCGTAGAGCGACACCACGCCCTCGTCCGGATCGGCCAGCCGCGCGAATTCACGGGCCTGCCAGTCGGGCCCGGTATCGCGCGGCAGATAAGGCATGCGCGCGGTGATCACGCTCACCGTGCCGGGCACCAGTTCGGCCGGCCGCGCACGCTTGAGGCCATGCCGCTCCATGTAGTCCAGGTCGCCGTGATAGCCCCGGGCGAGCCATTCCAGCAGACGCGGCTCGGCCGAGGACAGATCCACCCCCGAAACGCCGATTCCGGAGAAACCCAGCTCTCGCGCCCAGACTCGTATCTGGTCGCACCATTGACTGTTCCCGTTCATCGGGAAATTATAGGGAAATCGCCTTCCCTGGCCGCGTGGTGACCACGACCTCCAGATAGTCTCCCGGCACGACGAGCGAGTCGCCGCCGCCCCGGTCATGGCGGCGCAGCAGGTCCAGGACCTCCCGGGCCAGCGCGTCCCGCCGGTCGGGCTCGAGCGCGGCGAACACCCGGTGCGTCGGACCATAGCAGGCCGTGAAGACCTCCAGCCAGTGTTCGGGAGACCGGTAGCGGAACATGAAGGACCTCGGCCGGATCTCCAGGGCATGCCCTGGAAACAGCTGGCGCAAGGCGTCCTCGCTGCCCCAGCGCGTGGGCGGACGCAGGCCGGGCGCGGGCGGGGCGTAGCGGCCGACCAGCGCCAGCAGCTGCCCGATGAAGCCCTCGGGCGTCCAGTTGGCCAACCCGATGCGCCCGCCAGGCGCGACGACGCGCGCGAGTTCCGCCGCGGCCCGCTCCTGGTCCGGCGCGAACATGACGCCGAAGGTGGAAAGCGCGACATCGAAACTGCCGTCGTCAAAAGGCAGGGCTTCGGCATCCGCCTCCTGGAACGAGACGGGCAGGCGTTCCGTCTCGGCCCGCGTCCTGCCCTGCGCGAGCAGTTCGGCCACATAGTCGGTGGAGGTGACCCGGGCGAAACGGCGCGCCGCGGCAAGGGTGGCATTCCCGTTGCCCGCGGCCACGTCGAGCACTCGGCTGCCGGCGCGCAGATCCACCGCTTCGCAAAGATTCTCGCCGACGATCTGCAGCGTGACGCCGATCGCGGCATAGTCCCCGGACGCCCAGACGGCATGCTGGCGCTGCTTGACGGCCTGGTAGTCCGCGACGAAATTTTCAGTCGACATGACAGTTCTCCTGCGTGAGGATGGCGCGGCCGGCGCATCCGCCGCCGGGCCGCGCCGGGATCCCTCCCTCGCTCCGTCCGCCCATCATGTCCCCGACCAGCCCCGCGCGCCAGTTCTGTTTCTGAACCGCCCTGCAGGGGGGAGGCGTACACTGGCACTGTCATGGCCGCCGTCGAACGGGAGGCACGCATGGCGCGAGGCAGCTACCAGCAGTTTTGCCCGGTCGCGATGGCGGCGGAAGTCCTGTGCCGCCGCTGGACCCTGTTGCTGCTGCGGGAGCTGTTGCTGGGATCGACCCGGTTCAACGCGCTGCGGCGCGGCCTGCCGCGCATGTCCTCCGCCCTGCTCGCCCGGCGCCTGCGCGAACTGGAGGCGGCCGGCATCCTGATCCGGCATCCCATCCCCGACGCAACCGATGCCTGTGAATACCGCCTGACGGCCGCCGGCCGGGAACTGCGTCCCATCGTGGAGACCATGGGCGTGTGGGGACAGCGATGGGTCGCCGCCGAGGCCACGCTGCATCATCTCGATGCCGATCTGCTGATGTGGGACGTGCGCCGCCGCGTCGACGTGTCGTCGATGCCGGATCGCCGCAACACGATCCAGTTCATTTTCCCGGAACGCCCCGCCAAGGAACGCCTCTACTGGCTGATCGCCGAAAAGGGACGCGACGCCGACCTGTGCACCTTCGACCCGGGATACGAGGTGGATCTCTACGTCTCTACGGATCTGCGCACGCTGACCGAGATATGGCTCGGCCATGCGAGCGCCGCCCACGCGCGCGGGACGGGGCGCCTGGCCCTGACGGGCAGCCGGCGGCTCGTAAGCACCTTCGACGCGTGGTTCGCCCTGAGCCCGTTCGCCAAGGTGGAAAAGCCGATCGTTGGCCGCCAGATACCGGCGGATCCGGTTTCCCGCTGAACCGAAAGGGCCTCTTGCGCTTGCCACGGTGGCAAGGTCTAAGCTCCCTGGACTATCCAGCACAAGGAGCTCACCATGTCCATCCGATCGATCGCCGTCCTCCCGGCACTTCTCCTCGCCGCGGGCGCGGCGCATGCCCACGGCGGCGCGCCGCACGACATGGGCACGACGCAGGCGCAGTCCGGTCGCGTCATCGAAATCACCATGGACGACACCATGCGCTTTCACCCCGACCGGATCGCGGTCCGGCCAGGCGAAGCCGTGCGGCTGCGGATCCGCAACGCGGGCAGGCTGCCCCATGAAATCGTCCTGGGAGAACTGGGCGAGATCCTGGCGCACGCCCAGGAAATGCGGGCGCACCCCGGCATGCCGCCGCACCACGAGGCCAACGCCCTCACGCTGGATCCGGGCCACAGCGGGGAACTGGCCTGGACGTTCCCGCATGAAGGCACCCTCGATTTCGCCTGTACCATTCCCGGACATTACGAAGCCGGCATGAAGGGCCGGTTCGTGATCGGGTAGGCGGTCGCCGGCGCTCAGCGGCGGGAACCCGCCACCGGCCCGGTCCGGTCTTCCCGCCAGCGCAGCGTCTCGATCACCAGCGCCAATGCCGGTGCGAGCTGGCGGCGGTTGGCATAGTAGAGGTGGTAGCCGGGGAACAGCGGCCACCAATCCTCCAGCACGGGGACCAACCGTCCCTGTTCGATGTGCGGCCGGGCGAGATCGAGCGGCACGTACGCGAAGCCCACGCCGTCCAGCGCGGCCCGCAGCATCAGGAAAGTATTGTTGAAGACCGCCTGCCCGTCCACGCGCACGGTGGACGCCCGGCCGTCCTTCTCGAAATCCCAGGCGTACAGGCCGCCGTGGGTCGGCAGTCGCAAGTTGATGCAGGGACGGCCGGCGAGATCCTGCGGCGCGGCGGGCGGCGGCCCGCCAGCCAGGCACCCGGGCGACACGACCACGGCCATGCGCAGATCCGGGGCGATGCGCACGGCGATCATGTCCTTGTCCACCCGGCTGCCGATGCGCACGCCGGCGTCGAAGCGGTGCGCCGCGATATCCGTCAGCGCGTAGTCCGCGCTCAGTTCGATCCGGATGCCGGGATGGTCCCGCAGCAAGGGCCGCAGCCGGGGCCAGAGGATGTTCGTGATGGCGTGATCGTCCGCGGTGATGCGCACCGTGCCGACGGGCTGGCCCCGCCGGGACCGCAGCGAGGCCAGTTCGGCATCGAGTTCGCTGAACATCGGCGACAGCGTATCCAGCAGACGCAGGCCGGCTTCGGTGGTGGAGACGCTGCGGGTGGTGCGCGTCAGCAACCGCACGCCCAGGCGCGCCTCCAGCGCCGTCATGGCGTGGCTGAGCGCGGAACGCGACAGACCCAGCTGCGCCGCCGCACGGGTGAAGCTGCGCTCGCGCGCCACGGCCACGAAGGCCCGCAGATCGTTGAGGTTTTCCGCCTGCATTGTTGAATTAAATGCATCTATACATGCTGATTTTTCTATCTTATCAGCCAATTCGATGCGCAATACAGTGGAGGCACGCTCGTATCAGCCCAGGAGAACGCTCTCATGATCACCATCACGCCCATCGGCTCGCAAGCCTCCGCCCAGGGGCCCGCCGACCTTTTCACCGGCACCGTCCGCATCGATTCGATGTTCCAGGCCGAAGCGCCCGCGCGCATCGGCGGCGCCACCGTGACCTTCGAGCCTGGCGCCCGCACCGCCTGGCATCAGCATCCGTTGGGGCAGACGCTGATCGTGACGTCCGGATCCGGCCTGGTGCAGGCATGGGACGGCCCCGTGCGCGAGATCCACCCTGGCGACCGGGTGTGGATTCCGCCCGGCGTGAAGCACTGGCACGGCGCCGCGCCCGCCACGGCCATGACCCACATCGCCCTCGCCGAGGCGCTGGACGGCCGGGTCGTCGATTGGCTGGAGCCGGTCGACGATGGACAATACAGGATCGCGGGCAACCCCGACTGACGCTTGACGAGGAACAGGATCATGACCATCAAAGCCTACGGCGCCCATGCGGGCAATCTTCCCCTCGAACCCATCGACATCACCCGCCGCGCGCCGGGCGCGCACGACGTACGGATCGACATCGCCTATTGCGGCGTGTGCCATTCGGACCTGCACCAGGTGCGCGCCGAATGGGCGGGCACGCGCTATCCCTGCGTGCCGGGCCACGAAATCGTGGGCCGCGTCTCGGCGGTGGGCGCGCACGTGTCCGGCCACGCGGTCGGCGATCTGGTCGGCGTGGGCTGCATCGTCGACAGCTGCCAGCGCTGCGCCGACTGCGACGACGGGCTGGAAAACTATTGCGATCACATGATCGGCACCTATAACTTTCCCACGCCCGACGCGCCCGGCCACACGCTGGGCGGCTATTCCCAACAGATCGTGGTGCACGAGCGCTACGTGCTGCGCGTCCGCCACCCGGAAGCGCAACTGGCCGCCGTGGCGCCGCTGCTGTGCGCGGGCATCACCACGTATTCGCCGCTGCGCCACTGGCGGGTGGGACCGGGCCACAAAGTGGGCGTGGTCGGCATCGGCGGCCTGGGCCACATGGGCATCAAGCTCGCGCATGCGATGGGCGCGCACGTGGTGGCGTTCACCACCTCCGACTCCAAGCGCGAGGCGGCCCGGGCGCTGGGGGCGCACGAAGTCGTGGTGTCCCGCAACGCCGGCGAAATGGCCGCGCACGCCCAGAGCCTCGACTTCATCCTGAACACGGTGGCGGCGCCGCACGACCTCGACGCGTTCTTCGCGCTGCTCAAGCGCGACGGCACGATGACGCTGGTGGGCGCGCCGGCCTCGCCGCACCCTTCGCCCGCGGTGTTCAATCTGATCATGAAGCGCCGCAGCCTGGCCGGCTCGATGATCGGCGGCATCCCCGAGACGCAGGAAATGCTGGATTTCTGCGCCGAACACGGCATCGTCGCGGACATCGAGATGATCCGGGCGGATGAGATCAACGGAGCCTACGAGCGGATGCTCAAGGGCGACGTGAAGTACCGCTTCGTCATTGATTGCGCCTCGCTCGCGGCCTGAGCCGGGGCGGGGGTCGCCCGGGCTTCCAGCAGGCGCCGGGCGCACGCTCTTGCACAGGCTCACCGGCCCGCATCGACCCAATTCTCCATTTCGAGCGCCGGCACGCGCTCGAACTCCGACAGATTGTTCGTCACCAGCACGAGACCCTCGCTACGGGCATGGCCCGCAATGTGCAGGTCGTTGACCCCGATGGGCCGGCCCAGTTTTTCCAGAACCGCGCGGATGGCGCCATAGTGCTGGGCAGCCTTGACCCCGTAAGGCAGCACCTCGAGGCGACTGCAGAAATCCTCGACGGCGGACAGATTCTCGCTGACACGGCTGCTCTTTTCCGCGCCATGCAGAAGCTCGGCCATCGTGATGGCGGAAATCGCCATGCGGCCGGCATTGGCATTGAAGATCGGCAGCACCTCGATGGGACGCCGCTTCAAGACATAGATGACGATATTCGTGTCCAGCAAGTAGCGCAGCATCAGAGCGATTCCCGCTCCGGCTGGTGCTGGTCGGCGCGCTCGGGCATGAAGTCGTCGCTGACGGCGGGGCCATCGTCAAAGAAACTGTCCCAGGACTGGCCAAGAGGCGTGATGACGCGCTCATGGCCCCGAACACGGATTTCCACCTTGCGCACGCCTTCGGGCAGACGTACGTCCAGCGGCAACCGGACGGCCTGAGTGCGGTTATTGATGAACACGGTGCCTATGGACATTGCACTTCCTTCATTCGACAGAAGAATCGTATATAGCAATAGTATATAGCCTTGGATCTTCAATCCAGAACAGTGCGGCCATGAAGCGCAGCTTACCCGGCAGCCCACCGGATTGGAATGACCGGTGTGACGCGTTTGTCCTCAACGCCCCCCCACATCGCAAAAGAATGCAAAGACCCGCACGCGCCAATGGACGCGCCCGGACCCGGCGGCGATAATGGGCACAGGCCACGGACCGCGCGACATCGGTGCCCGGGAGCCGACACGATGCATAAAAACAAAACCAGTCGGGAGCGCATGCCATGCAGCTGCGGATGCCAGCGTTGAAACCTAGCCGGCGGACGATCAAGATCCTGGCGGGCACCGTGTTGACGCTGCTGGTGCTGGCCGCGCTCGCCGCCTGGCTGGTGCCGAAAGCCGTGCGCGGCGCGCTGACCCAGGACGTATCGGAACTGCTGGGCCGCCCGGTCCAGGTGGGCGAGATCCGCTTCAACCCCTTCACGCTGGCGCTGCGCGCACAGGACATCGTCGTCGAACAGCCGCAGGCCGATCCCCTGCTGCAAATCGGCGAACTCGACCTGCGAGTGGCCTGGCGCTCCATCGTGATGTTCGCGCCGGTGATCGACCGGATCCGCGTCGACCGGCCCCGGATCGCGCTGGTGCGCCAGGACGTCGAGCGCTTCAATTTTTCCGACATCGTCGACCGACTGGCCGCGCGCGCGGCCGAACAGCCGGCCGAACCCAAGTCGGACGACGCCGGGCCGCCGCGTTTTTCCCTGAACAACCTGTCGCTGACCGGAGGCGTCGTCAGCCTGGACGACCAGGTCACCGGCCGCCGGCAGACGATCGACGAACTCACGCTGGGCATCCCCTTTCTTTCCTCGTTCGGCTACGCCACCGACATCGACGTGCAGCCCGCGGTGCACATGCGCATCAACGGCAGCCCCTTCGACCTGAGCGGCACGGCGCGGCCGTTCGAGGCGGTCCCCACGTCCACCCTGGACGTGACGCTGGACGGCGTGTCGCTCGACCAATGGGCCGACTTCTGGCCGCTGCCCCTGCCCGTCAAGGTCAAGAGCGCCCTGCTGGATTCCCGGCTGCAGGTGCGGTTCGAACAGCCGCCGGGCGCCGCGCCGCGCATCCGCGTGCAAGGCAGCCTGGGCCTGCGCCAGCTGGACGTGACCGAAACCTCCGGCGCGCCGCTGCTGGCTTGGGACGACCTGAAGGCCGAGGGGCTGGCGCTCGACCTGGACGCGCGAACGGTCTCCATGGGCACGCTGACCCTGACGAAACCGCGGGTGGAAGCGCACCGCGACGCCACGCAACTGAACTGGCAGCGCGTGGTCCAGGGGTTCGCCAAGCTGACGGAGGCCGCGCCCGCGGATCCGCAAGCCGCCGAAGAACCGTCCACGTCCGCCGAACCGCCCACTCCGCCATCCACCGAACCCCAGGCAGCCGGGCAGCCCGCCGCGCCGGCTCCCAAGCCGCAGGCCGCCGCAGGCCCCTCCCCGGCCGCATCCACGCCCGCCGCGCCCGCCTGGAAGATCGCCCTGGGCGCCTTCAAGCTCGAGGCCGGCGCCGTGCGCCTGCGCGACGACCCGAGCGGCCTGGACTACCCGCTGGACGGCCTGAACGCCGAGGTCGAGCACATCGCCTGGCCGCAGCCCCCGGACCAGCCCATGCAGGCCAGGCTGAGCCTGGACAACAGCCTGGATGGTGGCACGCTGCGGGTCCAGGCGCCCATCGTGCTGCGGCCTCTGTCGGCCCAGGCGCAGGTCAGCCTGGACAACCTGGCGCTGGCACCGTTCGCGGCGACCGTGCGCCATTTCGCGCCGATCGCACTGAAAGACGGCCGGCTGAGCCTCGCGGGTACGATCGACGCGACCGACGCCCGGGTCGAGGCCCGCGACGTGAAGCTCGGCCTGCGACAGCTCGCCGCCCGTGACGAATCCGTCAAGCCCGGCGTGGACCTGTCCGTGGGCACCCTGACGCTGACGGCCGACCGGCTGGGCCTGGACGACGCGCCGACGCGCTTCACCCTGCGGGCCGACGGCATCCAGAAGCACGGCACGCTGGCGCTGGACGGCTCGCTGACGGCGCGGCCGCTGACGGTCAAGACCTCGCTCGACCTGGCCAAATTCGACGCAGCCTCCCTGGCCCCCTACATCGCGTCCAGCCTGAACGCCACGGTGCGCGGCGTGACCCTGGGCGCGCGCGGCCAGGCCGAATTCGCCGCCCCGCACGACCGGCAGGCCTTGCGCGCGGACTGGCGCGGCGCGGTCCAGGTCGACGGCCTGGACCTCCTGGACCGCGTCAACAAGGCCGAGTTCCTGAACTGGAAACGCCTGGGCCTGAGCAACATGCACGTCTCCGTGGCGGGACCGAAACTCGGCCTGGGACTGGGCGACATCCTGCTGGACGACTTCTACGGCAACATCCTGCTCAACGGCAACGCGCGCCTGAACGTGATGGACATCCTGGTGGACAAGGGCACGGCCTCCGGCTCGATCACCCAGGACACGCAGACCCGCCGCGCACGCGCGGCCGGCGCGGCGCCCCCGGCGGCGAAGAAGGGCAGGTCCGCCGCGCCCGACATCTCGATCAACAGCGTCACGCTCAAGCGCGGCCGCATGACGTTCAACGATCATTTCGTGCGGCCCAACTACCGCGCCGAACTGTCCGCCATCGAAGGCACGCTCACGGCCGTGTCCTCGACCCGGCCCGCGCCGGCCAAGGTCCGCGTCACGGGCCGCGTCTACGGCACCGCGCCGCTTTCCGTCTCGGGCACGGTGCAGCCTTTCGCGCGCTACCTGGCGCTGGATATGAAGGCCTCCGCCAAGGGCGTGGACCTGCCCCGCTTCACCACGTATTCGTCCAAGTACGTCGGCTACGCCATCGAACGCGGCAAACTGTCGGTCGACCTGCACTACCAGATCAAGGACCGCGCCCTGCAAGCCGGCAACAAGGTGCTGCTCAACCAGCTCACCTTCGGCAAGCCGTCCGACAGCCCCGACGCGCTCAAGCTGCCGGTGCTGCTGGCCGTCGCCCTGCTGAAGGACGCCAGCGGCAACATCGACATCAACCTGCCCATCTCCGGCTCGCTGGACGACCCGCAGTTCTCGGTGGGCGGCATCATCGTGCAGGTGATCGTGAACACGATCACCAAGGCGGTGACCGCGCCCTTCAAGCTGCTGGCCTCCGCCTTCGGCGGCGGGGAAGACCTGTCGCGCGTCGATTTCGCGCCCGGCGGCGCCACGCTCGACGACGCGGCGAAATCGAGCATCGCCACGCTGGTCAAGGCGCTGGCCGACCGGCCCTCGCTGAAAATGGACATCATCGGCCGCGCCGACCCGCAGGCCGACGAGGCGGGGCTGCGCCAGGCCTGGGTGGACGGTCGGATCCGCGCGGCCAAGGCAAAGGCGACCGGCCAGCGCGGCAAGCAGGCCGCCGCCGACATCGAACTGAGCGACGCCGACCGCGCCAAATACCTGGAAGACGTCTACGACGACACGAAGATCAAGGGCAAGCCGCGCAACGCCATCGGCATCGCCAAGTCGCTGCCGCCCGAGCGGATGAACGCGCTGCTGCTGGCCGCCGCCCCGCTGGGCAAGCAGCCCCTGGCCGCCCTGGCCGAGGCCCGCGCGCAGGCCGTGTACGAACAGATCATGACCACCGCGCCCGACCTGACCGACCGGGTCTTCATCGTGGCGCCCAAGCCCGACGCCGACGGGATCGAGGACGGCGGCGCGGCGACGCGCGTGGATTTCGCGCTGCACTGAGCCCGGCGGCCCGCGCGGCGATCGGGCGGCCGACGGCGGGCGGGGCCGGTCGGTGGCCGGCCCCGGCGGTCAGCGTCTACAGGCGAACTCCGGCCCGAAGGCCTGTTCCAGGGTCTGAACCTGCCCCAGCAGGCTGCAGTCGTAGCCCACCAGGTTGCGCACGTAGTCCTGATAGGCATCCCCGTTCATCAGGTCCAGTAGCCGCTGCAGGGACTGGGTACCGACCAGTTCCTTGTTGATGCCGAAGAAATAGCGTTCCCGCGCCAACGGGACGAATTCCAGCCCGCAGCGCCAGGCGGCGGTCTCGACGCCGATGCCCACGTCGGCCATGCCGCTGGCGATGTGGGCGGCGATGGCCATGTGCGTGAATTCCCCGCTGTCGAAGCCGGTGACGTCCTTCGGATCGATGCCCAGGCGCTCCAGCATCAGATGGATCAGGAAACGGGTGCTGGAACCGATCTGCCGGTTCACGAAACGCACGTCCGGGCGCACCAGGTCGCTGGCCGACAGGATGTGCTTCGGATTGCCGGGCTGCACGAACAGACCCGTGTTGCGCTCGGCCAGATGCAGCAGCAGCATGCGGTCCGGATCGAGCCAGCGCATGTAGCGCTGCAGGATCGGTTTTTCGTATTCCGCGACCGGCACCTGGAAACCGGCCAGGTCGCATTCCCCGCGATCCAGCGAGGCCAGCGCCTCGATCCCGGTGCGGTAGCGCAATTCCAGCGGCAGCATGTCCTGGCCATTGGCCAGGCGCATCAGACCCTCGACGGCGAAGCCGTGGCTGGCATGCAGGCGCAGCACGGACATTTCCTCGGAATACAAACGCTGCAGTTCTTCCTGCAGTTCGGAGGCCAGGCTTTCGAACGTCGGGGCCAGGCGCGCGTCGATGCGCCGGTTGGCCCACAGCAGATGCTGCGCGAAGCTGGTCAGGCGCGACCCGCGCCGCCGGGACGTTTCGATCAGCGGTGCCTGGAACTCGGCCTCGGCCTTGCGCAGGATGCCCCAGGCATGGCGATAGGACACCCCGCGCGCCTGACAGGCCCCCGCGATATGGCCGTGCTCGTCGACGGCGGCCAGCAGCCGCAGCACGTCGCCCATGGGCAGTATTTCCCCGGATTGCTTTTCCAGCACCCATTCCGAATGCAGGCGGGGCTTGAATCGATAAACCGCCATGTCTCCTCCTGAAAGTCTTATTAATATGAATTCAATTGCATATAAAACATGACCCTGAGGTAAATATGTTTTTATTATCTTATTGAAATCAAATTATTTTCAAGAGTAGAGTCAATCAACGGCACTGAATCATATATGCATAAATAAACCTATTAAAGCGCATGCCAGCCGATCATGCGCCCGGAGACGAAGCCATGGACACCATCCGGTCCGATGCCGACGCAGCCCCGCATGACGCCGACCCGCTGGTGCGGGACATCCTGGCCCGGCACGCCGGCCGCCCGGGCGCCCTGCTGCCGATCCTGCACGATGTGCAGGACGCCCTGGGCTGGATTCCCGAACCGGCCGTGCCGCAGATCGCCGCCGCCCTGCAGCGGTCCCGCGCCGAGGTCCATGGCGTGATCAGCTTCTACGGCCATTTCCGCACCGCGCCGCCCGCGCGCACGCAGCTCGAAGTCTGCCGCGCCGAATCCTGTCAGGCCTGTGGCGGCGCCGCCCTGTACGAACACGCCCGGGCGCGCGTCGCCGCCGAGGACGCCGGCGACGTCTCGCTGGCCCCGGTGTACTGCCTGGGCCTGTGCGCCCAGTCCCCGGCCGTCATGATCGACGGCCGCCCCCATGCGCGCGTCACCCCCGAAAAACTCGACGCCCTGCTGGCGGCGGCGCGGGAGGCCTGAGACATGGAACACATCCTCTACATCCCGCTGGACACCGCCGCACTGGCCATGGGCGCCGACGCCGTGGCCGACGCCTGCCGCGCCGAAGCCGCACTCCGGGGCCTGAACCTGCGCATCGTGCGCAACGGCTCGCGCGGCCTGCATTGGCTCGAACCCCTGGTCGAAGTCGCCACGCCCGCCGGGCGGATCGCCTATGGCCCCGTCGCGCCGGAAGACGTCCCCGCCCTCCTGGATGCGGCCTGGACGGACGGCGCGGCCCATCCCCTCTGCCACGGACCGACCGAAGACATTCCTTTCCTGAAAAAACAGGAACGCCTGACCTTCGCCCGGGTCGGCCTGATCGACCCGCTCAGCATCCCCGACTACGAAGCCCACGGCGGCTACGCCGGGCTGCGGCAGGCGCTGGCCATGGAACCCGGGGCCATCGTCGACGCCGTGACCGAATCCGGCCTGCGCGGCCGGGGCGGCGCGGCCTTCCCGACCGGCGTCAAATGGCGCACCGTGCTGCAGACCCCGGCGGCGCAGAAATACATCGTCTGCAACGCCGACGAAGGCGATTCGGGCACGTTCTCCGACCGCATGCTGATGGAAGGCGACCCCTGCGCCCTGATCGAAGGCATGACGATCGCCGGCCTGGCCGTGGGCGCCACGCGCGGCTACCTCTACATCCGCTCCGAATATCCCCAGGCCGAACGGGTCCTGGCCGGCGCCCTGCGCGCGGCGCGCGAGGCCGGCTGGCTGGGCGACGACATCCAGGGTTCGGGCCGCGCCTTCGACATCGAACTGCGGCGCGGCGCGGGCGCCTACATCTGCGGCGAAGAGACCTCGCTGCTCGAAAGCCTGGAAGGCCGCCGGGGCCTGGTGCGCGCCAAGCCGCCGCTGCCCGCCGTGCGCGGCCTGTTC
Organism: uncultured Castellaniella sp.; assembly: GCA_965652675.1. Taxonomy (GTDB): domain Bacteria; phylum Pseudomonadota; class Gammaproteobacteria; order Burkholderiales; family Burkholderiaceae_B; genus Castellaniella. Next base: position 995 of record CBFGXR010000017.1, on the reverse strand, counting down.
GGCTGTCCCACCGTCATCAACAACGTGATTTCCCTGGCCACGGTGCCCTTCATCCTGGCCCGGGGGGCGCAGGCCTACCGCGACTTCGGCATGGGCCGGTCCCGGGGCACCCTGCCCTTCCAGCTGGCGGGCAACATCCGCCACGGCGGCCTGGTCGAAAAGGCCTTCGGCCTGACGCTGCGCGAGCTGCTGTTCGACTTCGGCGGCGGCAGCGCCTCGGGGCGGCCGCTGCGCGCGATCCAGGTGGGCGGCCCGCTGGGCGCCTACCTGCCGGAATCCCAGTGGGACACGCCGCTGGACTACGAAGCCTTCCTGGCCATTTCCGCCATGCTGGGCCACGGCGGCGTGGTGGCCTTCGACGACACCGCCGACATGGCCGCCCTGGCCGAATACGCCATGGAATTCTGCGCCATCGAATCCTGCGGCAAATGCACCCCCTGTCGCATCGGCTCGGTGCGCGGCACCGAGGTCATCCGCGCGATCCGCGACGGCAAGGACCGCGAGACCCGGGCCGAACTCCTGCGCGACCTGTGCGACACCATGATGGCCGGATCGCTGTGCGCGCTGGGCGGCATGACGCCCTATCCCGTGCTGTCCGCCCTGCGCCATTTCCCCGAAGACTTCGGCCTCGCCGCCGAACCGGCCCTGCACACCGCCTAAGGAGCCCGCCATGCTGGAAACCGTCCTCAAGCGCGACCGCGACCTGGGCACGCCCGAGTCCCTGTCCACCGAAACCGTCACCCTGACCATCGACGGCCAGACCGTCACCGTCCCGGCCGGCACCTCGATCATGCGCGCCGCCGCCGAGACCGGCATCCAGATTCCGAAGCTCTGCGCCTCGGACAACCTGGAAGCCTTCGGCTCCTGCCGCCTGTGCCTGGTCGAGATCGAGGGCCGCCGGGGCCACCCGGCGTCCTGCACCACCCCCGTCGAGCACGGCATGGTGGTCCGTACCGAAACCGGCAAGCTGCACGAACTGCGGCGCAACGTGATGG
>CBFGXR010000016.1:0-14537 GCA_965652675.1 uncultured Castellaniella sp. | reverse complement strand
CGCGGCGGCATGCCGGCCGCCCAGGCGCGCGCCAGGGTGTCGGGGCCGATCAGGGCGCCGGCGATCTCTTCCTGGCCGTCCACGCCGTCGGTGTCGCCGGCCAGTGCGTGGATGCCTTCGGCGCCGTCCAGGGCGATGGCCAGGGACAGCAGGCATTCGACGTTGCGTCCGCCGCGGCCCTGGCCGCGCACGGTGACGGTGGTCTCGCCGCCGGACAGCAGCACGCAGGGCGCGGGGGCCGGCTGCCCGTGGGCGCGCACCTGCAGGGCGATGCCGCCCAGGACCTTGCCGACGTCGCGCGCCTCGCCTTCGATGCGGTCGCCCAGCAGCAGCGGCGCGACGCCGGCCGCGCGGGCCACCGAGGCGGCGGCTTCCAGGGCCATCTGGGGGGTGGCGATCAGGTGGGTCTCGACGCGGGCCAGGCGGGGGTCGCCAGGCTTGAGGGTCTCGCCCTCGCCGGATTCCAGCAGCCCGCGGGCGCCCGCGGGCAGGTCGATGCCGTAGCGGCGCACGATGTCCAGCGCGTCGGCGCAGGTGCTCGGGTCGGCCACGGTGGGTCCGGAGGCGATGTCGCAGGGCTGGTCACCGGGGACGTCGGAGATCAGCAGGTTGACCACGCGGGCGGGGGCACAGGCCGCCGCGAGCCGGCCGCCCTTGATGCCCGACAGGTGGCGGCGCACGCAGTTCATTTCGGAAATCGTCGCGCCCGATTTCAGCAGGGCGCGGTTGATGGCCTGCTTGTCGGCCAGCGTCACCCCGGGGCCGGGCACGGGCAGCAGGGACGAGCCGCCGCCCGAGATCAGGCAGATCACCAGATCGTCGGCCGTCAGGCCGGACACTTGTTCGAACAGCCGCCGGGCGGCGGTCTCGCCGGCCTCGTCGGGCACCGGATGGGCGGCCTCGACGATCTCGATGCGCTCGCAGGGCACGGCGTAACCGTAGCGCGTGACCACCAGCCCTTCGATGGGGCCGGACCAGTGCCGCTCGAAGGCCTGCGCCATGGCGGCCGACGCCTTGCCGGCGCCGATGACGATCGTGCGTCCCTTGGACCGTTGCGGCAGGAAGGCGGGGATGCAGTGTTCGGGCTGGGCGGCGCGCACGGCCGCCTGGAACATGCGGGTGAGGAGCTCGCGAGGCGAGAGGTTCATGGTGCGTCCATCCCGAGGGTGAGGGGCGGTGTCCGGGGTTTGCGCCCCGACCGGCGGACCCGGCGCGATGGCCGGGCCCGCCGGTCGGGATGCGGGGGGATAGCTTACTGGCCGATCTCGTGGTTGGCCAGGATTTCCAGCGCGCGCACCATGCCGGAGTGGTCCCAGCCGGCGCCGCCGTGGGCCACGCAGGCGTTGAACAGTTCCTGGGCCACGGCCGTGCTGGGCAGGGACATCCCCAGCTGGCGGGCGGTGGTCAGGGCCAGGTTCAGGTCCTTCTGGTGCAGGTTGATGCGGAAGCCCGGATCGAAGGTGCGCTTGACCATGCGTTCGCCGTGCACTTCCAGGATGCGCGAACTGGCGAAGCCGCCCATCAGCGCCTGGCGGACCTTGGCCGGGTCGGCGCCGGCCTTGGAGGCCAGCACCAGGGCCTCGCCCACGGCCTCGATGGTCAGGGCGACGATGATCTGGTTGGCGACCTTGGTGGTCTGGCCGTCGCCGTTGCCGCCGACCAGGGTGATGTTCTTGCCCATCAGTTCGAAGATCGGCTTGCACTGGTCGAAGGCGGCCTGGCTGCCGCCGATCATGATGGTCAGGCTGGCGGCCTTGGCGCCGACTTCGCCGCCGGACACCGGGGCGTCCAGGTATTCGCAGCCCAGCGCGTTGATCTTCTTGGCGAATTCCTTGGTGGCGACGGGCGAGATCGAGCTCATGTCGATGACGGTCTTGCCCTTGGACAGGCCGGCGGCCACGCCGTTCTCGCCGAACAGCACGGCCTCGACGTCGGGGGTGTCGGGCACCATGACGATGACGATGTCGGAGGCCTTGGCGACCTCGGTGGCGTTGGCGAGCGCCTTGGCGCCCGCGTCCAGCAGGCTCTGCGGCATCTTGCCGTGGGTGAAGGTGGACAGCGAGTGGCCGCCCTGGATGAGGTTGGCGGCCATGGGGGTGCCCATGATGCCCAGTCCGATGAAACCGATGTTGGCCATGTGAGTGCTCCTTTGTTGATGTCCGTGTCGCGTGGGTCAGGCCAGCGCCTGGATCCAGCCCAGGCCGTCCTCGGTGCGGGCGGCCGGCTTGTATTCGCAGCCGATCCAGCCGTCGTAGCCGACGGCGTCGATGTGGCGGAACAGCCAGTGATAGTTGATCTCGCCGGTGCCCGGTTCGTTGCGCCCGGGGTTGTCGGCGAGCTGGATGTGGCCGATGGCGCCCAGGTGCTTGCTGATGGTGTTGCCCAGCTCGCCTTCCATGCGCTGCGCGTGGTAGATGTCGTACTGCACGCGCAGGTTGTCGGAGCCGACCTCGGCGATGATGGCCAGCGCCTGGTCGGTGCGCGACAGGAAGAAGCCCGGGATGTCGAAGGTGTTGATGGGCTCGATCACCAGGCGGATGCCGGCCTGCTTCAGTTCGGCGGCCGCGTAGCGCAGGTTTTCGACGAAGGTCTTGTGCGCCGTGGCGGTGTCCACGCCCGCCGGAACCTTGCCGGCCAGGCAGTTGACCTGCGGGCAGTCCAGGGCCTGGGCGTATTCGATGGCGCGGGCGACGCCCTGCTTGAATTCCTCGACGCGGTCGGGGTGGCAGGCGATGCCGCGCTCGCCGGCGTCCCAGTCGCCTGCAGGCAGGTTGTGCAGCACCTGGACCAGGCCGTTGTCCTTCAGGCGCCGGGCCAGTTCCTGCTTGTCGTAAGCGTAGGGGAACAGGTATTCGACCCCCTTGAAGCCGGCCTGCGCGGCGGCCTGGAAACGGTCCAGGAAGTCGATTTCGGTGAACAGCATCGACAGGTTGGCGGCGAATTTGGGCATGTCGTGTGGCTCCTTCAGTCCAGCAGGGTGATGGCGGTCGGGGCGTCTTCGCCGCGTTCGGCCAGTTCCTCGAATTCGTTGACCGCGTCGATGTCGTTGCCCATGGAGATGTTGGTGATGCGTTCCAGGATGAACTCGACCACGACGGGCACGCGGAATTCCTTGATCCAGGCGCGGGCCTGGGCGATCGCGGGCTGGATGTCCTCGACCTTCTTCACGCGGATGGCCTTGCAGCCCAGGCCTTCCGCGACCTTGACGTGGTCCACGCCGTAGCCGTCGGTTTCCGGCGCGTTGATGTTGTCGAAGGCCAGTTGCACGCAGTAGTCCATGTCGAAGCCGCGCTGCGACTGGCGGATCAGTCCCAGGTAGGCATTATTCACCACAACGTGGATGTAGGGCAGGTTGAACTGCGCGCCCACGGCCAGTTCCTCGATCATGAACTGGAAGTCGTAGTCGCCGGACAGGGCCACGATCTCGTCGCCGGTATTCGCGGCCACCACGCCCAGCGTGGCGGGCACGGTCCAGCCCAGGGGGCCGGCCTGGCCGGCGTTGATCCAGTGGCGCGGGCCGTAGACGTGCAGCATCTGGGCGGCGGCGATCTGCGACAGGCCGATGGTGGTGACGTAGCGCACGTCGCGGCCGAAGGCCTTGTTCATTTCTTCGTACACGCGCTGCGGCTTGAGCGGCGACTGGTCGAAGTGGGTCTTGCGCTGCATGGACTTCTCGCCCTTGCGCGCGCGGCATTCGCCGGCCCAGGCGCCGCGGTCGCGCAGCTGGCCGGCGGCCTTCAGGCGTTTGGCCTCCTCGATCATCAGGCGCAGGGCCGCGCCGGCGTCCGAGGCGATGCCGTAGTCGGGGCCGAAGACCTTGCCGATCTGGGTGGGATCGACGTCGATGTGCACGAAGGTGCGGCCCTTGGTGTAGACCGGAGTCGAGCCCGTGTGGCGGTTGGCCCAGCGGTTGCCGATGCCCATGACGAAGTCCGAGGCCAGCAGGCTGGCGTTGCCGTAGCGGTGCGCGGTCTGCAGGCCGACCATGCCGGCCATCAGCGGGTGGTCGTCGGGGATCACGCCCCAGCCCATCAGGGTCGGGATGACGGGCACGCCGGTCAGTTCGGCGAATTCCCGCAGCAGGTCTTCGGCCTGGGCGCTGAAGATGCCGCCGCCGGCGACCAGCAGCGGGCGTTCGGCCGCGTTGAGCATGGCCACGGCCTTGGCGGCCTGGGCCGGGGTGGCGGCGGGCTTGTAGACGGGCAGCGGCTCGTAGGTGTCGATGTCGAATTCGATCTCGGCCATCTGCACGTCGAAGGGCAGGTCCACCAGCACCGGGCCGGGGCGGCCGGAACGCATGACGTGGAAGGCCTGCTGCAGGATGCGCGGCACCAGTTCCGGTTCGCGCGCCATCACGGCCCACTTGGTGACCGGCTTGGCGATGGTCTCGATGTCCACGGCCTGGAAGCTTTCCTTGTGCAGCTGCGCGCGCGGCGCCTGGCCGGTGATGCACAGGATGGGGATGGAGTCGCCGGACGCCGAGTACAGGCCGGTGATCATGTCGGTGCCGGCGGGGCCGGAGGTGCCCAGGCAGACGCCGATGTTGCCGGGGTTGGCGCGGGTGTAGCCTTCGGCCATGTGCGAGGCGCCTTCCACGTGGCGGGCCAGCACGTGCTTGAAGCCGCCGTTCTTGCGCAGGGCGGAATACAGCGGGTTGATGGCGGCGCCGGGCACGCCGAACAGCGTGGTGACGCCTTCTTTCTGCAGGACCGCGGCGGCGGCGTCGACTGCTCTCATTCTGGCCATGATTTCTCCTGGATCGGTCGGATGGACATTCGGTGACGAGGCCAGAATAAAGAAATCGCCCGGGCGCAGGAATCCCATTCATTCTCTGTTCTGTCGATACTATTTGTATATTCTTGGCGAGGCCTGGGGTAGAATTTCCCCGATCCCCGACATATCGGATTCATTTGGATTCTTCTTGTCCAGCCATGCCTTTAGGGTCTTTTCAGCCTGCGGGGGACCATCTTGAGCCGCTATACCGAGCTACGCAGTTTTGTATTGATTGCCGAGCAGGGCAGTTTCGCCGCCGCCGCCCTGGTCGAGGGCGTGACGCCGGTCATCATGGGGCGTCGCCTGACGGCGCTGGAAAAGCGCCTCGGGGTGCAGCTGATGCACCGGTCCACGCGCGGCCTGGTGCTGACGGATCTGGGGGAACGCTACCTGGAACACTGCCAGCAGCTGATCCAGGATTTCGACGCCGCCGACGCCAGCATCATGTCCCGGCGCCGGTCGCTCGCCGGCCATCTGGTGGTGTCGGCGCCGGCCTCGTTCGGGCGCCTGCACGTGGCCCCGCACGCGCTGGCGTTCCGTGAACGCTACCCGGACCTGGCGCTGTCCTTCAATTTCACCGACAGTGTGGTGGACCTGGTGCGCGAAGGCTACGACATGGCGATCCGCATCGGCGAGGTCACCGATCCGAACTACGTGGCGGTGCGCCTGTATCCGAACCGCCGCGTGGTCTGCGGCACGCCCGCCTATTTCGAATCGCACGGCGTGCCGCGCGTGCCCGAGGACCTGGCGCGGCACAACTGCCTGGCCTTCAACCTGCAGGGCGGGCAGCACCGCGGCTGGACCTTCGTGCGCGACGGCAGGCCGTTCGCCGTGCGGGTGCGCGGCGACCTGGCCTGCAACGACGGTGAACTGCTGTACCGCTGGGTCCGGCAGGGGCTGGGCGTCGGCTGGCGCTCCACCTGGGAAATCCAGCGCGAACTCAAGCGCGGCGAACTGGTGACGGTGCTCGACGAATTCGCCCTGCCCGCCTACGACATCCAGGCCGTCTATCCGCAGCAGCGCTATCTGCCGGCCAAGGTGCGCTATTTCATCGACGACCTGAGAAACCATTATCATGAGCCCGGTTACTGGGAAGGACAGAGAACATCTTGAACGCTGAACGAACGCCGCCGCGCGATGCCGGTAATCGCCGCAACGAACGGCTCGCGCTGATGGCGCTGGCCGGCATGGCGCTGGTCTGGGGCTACAACTGGGTCGTCATGAAGCAGGTGCTGGCGTATGTCGGCCCCTTCGATTTTTCCGCGCTGCGCACTCTGTTCGGCGCCGTGGCGCTGCTGCTGGTGCTGAAGGTCCTGCGGCGCCCCATGCGCATCCGGGCCTGGCCCCGCGTGGTGCTGCTGGGCGTGCTGCAGACCGGGGCGTTTTCCGCCCTGATCCAGATCGCGCTGCTGCATGGCGGCGCGGGCAAGACCTCGATCCTGGTGTACACGATGCCGTTCTGGGTCATTCCGCTGGCCTGGGTGGCGTTCGGCGAGCGGATCCGGGGCCTGCAGTGGCTGGCCCTGGCGCTGGCGGCGGCGGGCCTGCTGCTGATCCTGGAGCCCTGGAATCATCATGCCGGCATTGCCAGCGAGATGCTGGCCGTTGCCTCGGGCCTGTGCTGGGCGCTGGCGACCCTGGTGGCGAAATGGATCAAGCGCGACCATCCGATGGACACGCTGCCGCTGACGGCGTGGCAGATGCTGTTCGGCGCCCTGGCGCTGTGCGCCGCCGCCTGGGTGGTGCCGGAACGGCCGATCGAACCCGTGCCTTACTTCTACGCCGCGTTGGCCTACAACGCGATCCTGGCGACGGCCCTGGCCTGGTTCCTGTGGCTGTTCGCGCTGCAGCACCTGTCCGCCGGGATGGCGGGGCTGTCATCGCTGGGCGTGCCGGTGGTCGGGGTGCTGTCCGGCTGGCTGGAACTGGGCGAGGTCCCCGGCGGGCTGGAACTGGCGGGGATGATCCTGATCGGCGTGGCGCTGGCGGTGATCAGCCTGCGGTCGATGGGCGGGCGGAAATAGGCCCGCGATGCTGCCGGACCAGAGCCTGTCGCGCGTGCGCGACCTGAAGTTCAAGCAGCTGCTGGTGTTCGAGCGGGTGGCCACCCTGGGGTCCATGCACAAGGCGGCCGAGGCCGTGCACATGACCCAGCCCAACGTCGTCAAGATCGTCAGGCAGCTGGAGGAACTGCTGGCGGTCACGCTGTTCGAGCGCCACAGCAAGGGCGTGCGGCTGACCGTGTTTGCCGAGCACCTGCTCGAGCGGATCCGCCCCATGCTGGGCGACGCGCGCGCCCTGAGCGAGGAACTGGAGGCGCTGCGCAGCGGCGAGGGCGGCCAGGTGGCCGTCGGCACCCTGATTTCCGCGTCGGCCTGGCTGCTGCCCGAAAGCGTGGCCCTGATGAAGCGCCGCCACCCCAAGGTGGGCCTGACGATCCAGGAAGCCACCAACGACATCCTGTTCCCCATGCTGCAGGTCGGCGAACTGGACGTGATCGTCGGCCGCCTGCCCGAGCACCCGGGCGAGGGGGTGGAGGCGCATGCGATCTACGACGACGAGCTGATGATCGTGGCGCGCGCCGATCACCCCCTGTCCCGGCAGCCGGAATGCGCGCCCGGGGACCTGCTGGACTATCCGTGGATCGTGCCGTCCAACGCGTCGCCGGTGCGCAAGCAGGTGGACCGGTTCTTTCGCGGCCGCGATCTGCCGATCCCCCACAACCAGATCGTGTCGCTGTCGATGCTGACCAACCTGGGCATCCTGGCGCGGTCCGATACGCTGGCCATGCTGCCCAGCGTGGCGGCCCGGCCGCTGATCCGGGCGGGGGTGCTGTTCGAAGTCCCGATCCACGTGCGCGTGCCGTTCGGCACCATCGGCTACAGCCTGCGGGCCGACCGCGAACCGGTGCCGGCGGCCGCCGCGTTCATCGGCGTCCTCAAGGAAGTCGGGGCGCGGGCGCGGCGGACTGAGCCTTCGGCGCGCGGTCAGAGCGGCACGCGCGCGCCCAGCGACTTCAGTTCGCTGAGCACGATCTGCGAGTAGATCTTGGTGACGCCCTTGAGCTTGTTCAGCCGGTTGACCACGAACTGGGAGAACGCCTCGAAGTCGCGGGTGCGCACGTGCAGCACGTAGTTGGTCTCGCCGGTCACGATGTAGGCGCTGACGACTTCGGGCATCAGGCTGATCTCGCGCGTGAAATAGTTGTGCTCGGCCTCGCTGATCTGGCCGATGTTCAGGTTGACCAGGGCCTGGATGTCGAAGCCCAGTTTCTTGGCGTTCAGGGCGGCGTGGTAGCCGTCGATGTAGCCGTTTTCTTCGAGCAGCTTGACGCGCCGGTGGCAGGCGGACGGCGACAGGGCGACCATGTCGGCCAGTTCGAGATTGCTCAGGCGGCCGTCCTTCTGCAGGATACCCAGAATCTTGACGTCTACAGGATCCATTCTCATGATCGGAATATCATTCGATTAAAGTGTATGACTATCGAATAGTATTCCGATATTTACACTTCAGGTTCGAATATTCGAATAATTTCTCGATGCCTCCTTGATAGACTATTTTTAGGAAAAATGCAGCACAGGAGGCATCATGATCACGCTGGAACAGTGTCGGGCCCAGGACCGGGCGGACGACCTGGCCGATCTCAGGCAGCAGTTCGCTTTGCCCGAGGACACCATCTATCTCGATGGGAATTCGCTGGGCGCCATGCCCAGAAACGCCCTGGCCCGGGCGCGGGACGTCATCCTGCGTGAATGGGGCGTCGATCTCATCAACAGCTGGAACAAGAACGACTGGTGGACGCTGCCCACGCGCCTGGGCGATCTGCTCGCGCCGGTCGTCGGCGCGGCCGAGGGCGAGGTCGTCGTCACGGACACGACCTCTTCGAACCTGTTCAAGGTCCTGGCCAGCGCGATCCGCATCCAGCAGCGCCGGCAGCCGCAAAAAAAGGTCATCCTGGCCGAACGCGACGCTTTTCCCACCGACCTGTACGTCATCCAGGGGCTGTCCGGCCTGCTGGACCAGGGCTATGTCCTGCAGCTGGTGGACCAGCCCGAGGACCTGGCGGCGGCCGTCACGGATCAGGTGGCCGTGGTCGTGCTGTCGCACGTCAACTATCGCACGGGCTATCTGTACGACATGCGGGCGGTCAACGAACTGATCCATGCCCGGGGCGCCCTGGCCATCTGGGATCTGTGCCATTCCATCGGCGCCGTGCCGGTGGACCTGAAGGGCGCGGCCGCGGATTTCGCCATTGGCTGCACCTACAAATACCTGAATGGCGGCCCGGGTTCGCCCGCCATGCTGTGGGTCGATCCCGGCCTGCTCGCGCAGGCCTGGCAGCCGCTGTCGGGGTGGTGGGGGCATGCGCGGCCCTTCGACATGGCCACCGAGTACACGCCGGACGCCGGCATCCGCAGCTTCCTGTGCGGCACCCAGCCCATCGTGTCCCTGGGGCTGGTGGCCTGCGGCCTGGACATCTTCCGGCAGACGGACATGCGGCATGTCCGCCGCAAGTCGCTGGCGATGACGGATCTGTTCATCGAACTGGTGGAACAGGAATGCGCCGGCCAGGATCTGGATCTGGTGACGCCGCGCGACCACGCCTATCGCGGCAGCCACGTCAGCTTCCGCCACCCGGAAGGCTACGCCATCGTGCAGGCGCTGATCGCGCGCGGCGTGATCGGCGACTACCGCGAGCCGGAGGTCATGCGCTTCGGCGTCACGCCCCTGTACCTGCGCTTCGTCGACATCTGGGATGCCGTCCAGCACCTGAAGGCCGTGCTGACGCGGCGCGAATGGGATCAGGAAAAATTCCGGACCCGCGGCCTGGTGACCTGATCCGGCGGAAGCGGATTCCGGCGGGCGGCCTGGATGCGCCGTCCGCCGCGGGCAGCGGCCGAATACGACAAGACACATAAAAAAGCACCGCACGGTGCGCATCCCATCCAAGTATGGAGACAAACCATGAGTGGGTTCGACAAGATCCAGTCCCGGGAAGCCGGGCTGCATAAAAAACTGACCGCCGGCCAGATGAGCATGATCGCCATCGGCGGCGCCATCGGCACAGGCCTGTTCCTGGGCAGCAAGTTCGCCATCGGCTTTGCCGGTCCGGGCGTGATCATCAGCTATGTCATCGGCGGTGTCGTGGCGTTGCTGCTGATGGGCTGCCTGGCCGAGATGACGGTGGCGCATTCCACGTCCGGTTCGTTCGGCGCCTATGCCGAGCATTACATCAGTCCCCTGGCCGGGTTCCTGGTGCGCTATTGCTACTGGTCCAGCATCGTGCTGGCGGTGGGCACGGAAGTCACCGCCGTGGCCGAATACATGAAGTTCTGGTTTCCGGGCATGCCGGCCTGGGTCTGGATCGGCGGGTTCTCGGCGGCGCTGATCGGCGTCAATGCCTATAGCGTCAAGGCCTTCGGGTCGGTGGAATACTGGTTTTCGGCGACCAAGGTTTTCGCCATCATCGCCTTCATCCTGCTGGCGGTCGGCGTGCTGTTTCATGCCTACGACGCCCCGACCGTGACGGAGAACCTGACCGGCCAGGGCGGTTTCCTGCCCCATGGCTGGGGCGGGGTCTGGACCGGCGTGATCATTTCGATCTTCAGCTATTTCAGCATCGAAATGATCGCCGTGGCCGCCGGCGAGGCCGAACATCCCAAGCAGGCCGTGCGTGCGGCATTCAAGGCCACCGTCGCGCGGCTGGGAATCTTCTACCTGTTGTCCCTGTCCCTGATCGTGATGCTGGTGCCCTGGCGGACCCTGGTGGCCAAGGGCACGACCAGCCCCTTCGTGACCGTGATGCAGTCGGTCGGCATTCCCTTCGCCGACAGCATCCTGAACTTCATCGTCATCGTCGCGGCCCTGTCGGCCATGAACAGCATGCTGTACATCTCGACGCGCATGCTGTTCAGCCTGTCGCGCGCCGGGGACGCCCCGGCCGCCCTGGGGCGCGTGCGCGCGTCCGGCGTGCCGGTCAACGCCCTGGCCGTGTCGGCCAGCGGCATCGCCGTGGCGGCGTCCGTGTACGTCGCCAACCCGGGCGCGGCATTCCCCATCATGATCGCGCTGTCCATGTTCGGCGTGCTGTTCACGTGGGGCATGATCTTCTTCACCCACCTGTTCTTCCGCCGCCGCATGGCCCGGGACAAGGCGGCGCTGGAATTCCGCATGCCCGGCTACCCGTTCGGCACCCTGCTGGGTCTGGGCCTGATCCTGGCGATCCTGCTCACCACCTGGTTCATCGACATTTTCCATGCCACCCTGGTGTTCGGTGCGCCCTTCCTGCTGGTGCTGCTGGCGGTGTACGGGGTGCGGCAGCTGCGCCGCGGCGCGGCGGACCCTCATGCCGAGCCCCAAGCGGACCGCGCGGGCTGATTCACAGGGGGCATGAGCCCCCGCTGAGCAGGACCGCACGGCACCTTCCCATGTCCCGGAGACACACAGCCGCCGAAGGCGGCCGGGGGAGGCCGTGTCCGTGCGATCCACATACACACAACAAAAGCGATCAAACCAAAGGAGACAATCCGTGAACATGAAGAAGATGGGGGTGGCGGCGGCCTTGCTGCTGATGGCAGGGGGCGCCCATGCGGGGTCGTGGGGCGAGGAGCCGGAGGGATCCAGCCTGACGCTTTCCGGCACGATCGATCTGAGTCTGCAGTACCTGGCGAATTCGGGCGAGGACGTTTCGAATACGGACCTGGCCAGCGGCGTGATGAGTGCTTCGCGCCTCGAATTCAGCGGCAGCGAAGACCTGGGCGGCGGCAACCGGGCCTATTTCACGTTCCAGCCGCAGTTCGATGCCAGCACCGGGGAAGGCAAGGACACTTACCGGCAGTCGTACCTGGGGCTCAAGGGCGGCTGGGGCGACCTGACCCTGGGCCGCCAGGACACGCCTTCGTCGTTCGTCACGGGGTATGCCGATCCCAGCTACGGTTCGGAATACAGCGTGATGAACAACATGCAGTTCTTCTACGCGCCTTACCGGGTGAGCAATGCGATCCAGTATCACTCCCCCGATTTTTCCGGCTTCTCCGGGCGCCTGATGTATGCCTTCGGCGAGCAGGGCGGCACCAAGGCCGGGCATTTCATGAGCGCGGCCCTGGAATACTACAGCCACCCCCTGTACATCGGATTCGCCAGCGAGCACTCGTACAACCGGGATATCGACCATCCGGACGATCTGCGCGGTTCGCAGGACAACTACCTGTCGGTGGTGTACAGCTTCGACAACGGGGTGGAGCCGACGTTCATGTTCCACACCTACGACGGCTACTACGCCTACGCGCCCTACGTCGGGTTCGACACCAGCGGCTGGGACGTGCAGTTCGGAGTGCGCTGGGACATCGACGGGCGCAACCGCGTGCATGCCAGCTATGTGCACCGCCACGACGACAACAACACCGATGTGGGCACCGCCAATGGCGTGACCCTGGGCTATCTGTATGGCCTGTCCAAGCGCACGGATCTGTACGTGAATTATTCCTACGTGCGCAACAACGAGCACATCGGCGTGCCTTATCCCGTCACCTGGAGCACGACGCCCCTGCAGGGACAAAGCCCGTCGGCGGTGGCGGTCGGCATGCGCCACAAGTTCTGAGCAGCCGTTCCAACCCGTTGACTCATTCATCAGAAAGGAGACTCACATGAACCTCATCTCGAACCGACAGGCCGGATGGCGGAAATCCGCGCTGGCCGTCATGCTTTTCGCGGCTTTTGGCTCGGCTGCCCTGGCCGGATCCGGCCAGGTCCAGGGCGAGGCGCCCGCCAGCGGCCAGGCGGTGCCGGGCACGCCGAGCGCCAAGGACCCCTGGATCGCCAAGTGGCTGTCCGTGACGGCGGACCGCACGCCCATGGCCGTCAAGGCAGGGGTGGATTACGGACTGGATCCGAATACCGGCACGTTCATTTTCCCGAAGGCGACGCCCGAATCCCATGACGGCCAGAAGTTCCCGGGCCAACTGGATCACTGGGACCGCACGATGCTGACCAAGAACGTCGAGGTCATCGCCTTCTACGAAGGCGTCGGCTCGCCGTTCCATGCCTGGAACAATGTGCTGGATTACGAAGGCAAGCGCTACCTGTATATCCATGACCGCGACTACCTGCGCATCATGGACGTGACGGATCCGGCGCACGCCAAGGTCGTCTACTCCAAAGGCGCCGTCTGGAGCGAGAAGGGGCCCAGCGAAGACTACGATCCGCGGACCGTCAAGAACTACTGGGGCGGGATGACCATCGCCTGGAACAAGAAGCTGAACAAGCCCGTGCTGGTCGCCTCGTACGAGATCGGGCGCTACGGCCTGATGGAGGACAAGCTGAAGGAACCGCAGCGGGTGGCGGAACAGCGCAACTACAACTCGCTCAAGGGCTTCAAGGTCTATGCCATGAACGGTCCCCTGCCCAAGGACTGGGAACTGCTGGCGACGCGCACGACGGATGTCGCGCACCCCGATGCGCCCGTCGGCAAGCAGCAGGGTTCGGGTTCGCTGGATTCCCCGGAATACTTCGGCGGCAAGTACATGATCCTGGCGTCCGCGCCGGACGACAGCTATGCGCTGACGGAGTATTCGAATTACCTGTATTCCCCGGGTTATCAGGTCTGGGACATGTCGAACCCGGCCGATCCCAAGTTCGTGAAGCAGATCACGGTGCCCGGCCAGAAGGCGGACGACCCGGCCAGCGTGTTCGAATACCTGAAGAACCCGAGGGCGGGGAACCGGACGTCCTGGATGGGGGCCCGCATGCCGATCTTCTTGCCGAAGCCTCTGGAAAAGGGCGGCAAGTTCGGTTTCGGCGCCATGGGCGGCCTGGGCCTGTGGTCGTTCGACCTGAGCGATCCGGCCAATCCCAGGATCCTGGACAACGTGAACACCCCCCCGTCGTTCTCCGGGACCGAGTTCGACAATGCGGACGTCAGCCAGTACGAACGGACCGGCTATGTGCTGACCAGCGGCTATCCCCTGAACACGGATTGCAACGAGCCCTACAAGGACATCTGGGTCGTGAACGCCAAGGATCCGGCGCACATGAAGGTCGAGGCCAGGCTGCCCCGGCCGGTGCCGCCCGAGGGCGCTCCGTACACCAGCTTCTGCCAGCGTGGGGGCTCCTTCGGTCCCAAGCGTTCCAACTCCATCGGGCAGCCGGGGGCCTGGCGCCAGAATATCGTGCCCTATTCCTTCTACAACGCCGGGGTGCAGCTGTTCGACGTGACCGACCCGGCCAAGCCCAGGATCGCCGGCTACTTCGTGCCGCCGATGGCCGATGAGACCGAGCTGCCGGCGTATCTGGGCGGCAGCCAGGGCGTGTTCGCCATGTACACGGAATACGACCGCAATCTCATGTGGGCGTTCACGGACAATGGCGCGTACGTGCTGTCCTCCCCCCTGCTGGGCGAGCCCGTGATGGGCGCCCCCGCCAAGCCCTGGCCCGCGCGCTGACGCGGACGCCCGAAGACGGCCGGACGATCGCCCGCAGGCGGCGTCCGGCTGTTGAGATTCCATTATGGAATCACGAGATCGTTTTTATTGATTAGAAAATAATCTCGACACCCCCTACAGTGTCCGCATACGAACACGCATACAGCACAAGAGACAAGCATCGTGGCCGAACTCATCACGCACTACATCGGCGGTCGTTTCATCGAAAGCGTCCGGCGGTTCTCCAACGTCAGTCCCGTGGACGGCCGCGTCGTCGGCGAGGTCTGCGAGGCCGGCGCGACTTTCCAGCTGAACAGCAGGACCGGCAGGTTCCAGGGGGAGATC
>CBFGXR010000015.1:0-14759 GCA_965652675.1 uncultured Castellaniella sp. | reverse complement strand
TCCGGTGAAGAAATGGCTGTTCAAGACCCCGCACACCGACCGCATGGCCGCCGAAAAGGTCTTCGAGGACATGAAGAAGCGCGGCTACACCAAGATCGCCCTGCTCAGCGAAACCAGCGGTTTCGGCCAGTCCGGCAAGAAGGAATCCGAACTGGTCGCGCCCAACTACGGCATCCAGATCGTGGCCAATGAAACCTACGGCCCCAAGGACACCGACATGAGCCCGCAGCTCACCAAGATCAAGAACGACCCCGCCGTCCAGGCCGTGCTGATCTTCGGCCTGGGCCAGGGACCGGCGCTGGTCACCCGCAACTACAAGCAGCTGGGCGTGAAGCTGCCGCTCTATCACGCGCACGGCGTCTGCTCGAATGAATTCATCAAGCTGGCCCGCGATGCGGCCGAAGGCGTGCGCCTGCCCTGCGCGGCGCTGGTCGTCGCCGACAAGCTGCCTGACAGCGACGCCCAGAAGCCGGTCGTCACGGCCTACGCCAAGGCGTTCCAGGCACGCTGGAAATCCGAGGTCTCGACCTTCGGCGGCCACGCCTATGACGGCCTGATGCTCTACGCCGACGCGGTCAAGCGGGCCGGCACCACCGACAAGGCCAAGGTGCGCGACGCCATCGAGCAGACCCAGGGCTACGTCGGCACGGGCGGCGTGGTGAACATGTCCGCGACCGACCACATGGGCCTGGACCTGAGCGCCTTCCGCATGCTCGAAATCCGCAATGGCGACTGGAAGCTGATCGACTGAGCGCGACCCTCGCGCGATGAACCGCCCGGCCGCGCATGCGGCCGGGCTTGCTTTTACCCCCCTACACCCGCCGAGACCCGACGGCCGGCCGCGCGCAGCGCCTCGGCGGCCGGGCTGTCGGGATCGGCGCGCAGGGACGCGGCGTGTCCCACCAGCGTCAGGGCCAGCAGCAACTGGCCCTGCGCGTCGAACACCGGCACGCTGAGCGCGTTGATGCCCGGGACGTGTTCACCTTCCACCATCGCCAGGCCGCGCGAGCGGATGTCGCGCCGCGCGGCGGCGGGCAGCCGCCGGGACGGCGGATCCTGCCAGGCGGCGAAGACGCGTCCCGTGGCCGAGGATTCCAGGTCGAACAGGGCGCCTTCGGCCACGCCGACGGACACCCCCTGGCCGGGCTGGCAGACCCGGACGGCGGTCACCCCGCCCTGCCCGGGCACCGCGACGAAGCAGGTTTCCCCCAGCGTCTGCGCCAGCGTACGGGCTTCCGCCCCGGCCAGCCGCAGGGGATCCTGGCGCGACAGCCAGGACAGCGCCAGATCGCGCACGGCCGGACCGATGTCGTACCGGCCCGTGCGCGCATCCTGGCTGACCCAGCCGGCGCGCGCCAGACTGACCAGATAGCGGTAGGCCTTGGCCCGGTGCATGCCCGCCCGCCGGGCCAGGTCCGACAGGCCGCACGGCGTTTCCCCATCCGCCAGCCGGCGGAACAGGTCCAGCCCCACTTCCACCGACTGGATGCCCGGGACGTCGCCCGGCCAGGGGCCCGCGTCGGCAGAAGCCGGGCCGATCGATTCATGGGGAAAAACTGTTGGACGCATCGTTCGGCCTGTCTTAGATTGACGTTGTTGTTTAAATAATAACACTGTTAATTATTGCATAACATTCTCGGAGACCCTGATGAAGAACCCGATCACCTTTCCCAAGGCCGAAGGCATCCACACCCGCCAGGCCCACTGCGACATTCCCGACGGCCTGTACGAACGCGAACACGGCCGCAACGGCTTCTTCGGCCCGGCCAGCCACATCCTGCACACGCACAAGCCCACCAGTTGGACGAAATGGGAAGGCCCGTTCGAGCTCACCCTGCTGGACCTGAACAACCTGGACGACAGCGCCCCCTGCCCCTGGAAGGCGCGGCGCTTCATGCACAACGGCCAGACCCAGGTCTGTTTCTGGAAGTTCGACGTGTCCATGCCGGATCTGGCGCGCAACGGCGACGGCGACATGATCCTGTTCTTCCACCGGGGCGAGGGCGAGTTCTTCTGCGATTACGGCCACATGAGCTACCGCGAGGGCGACTACATCAACATTTCTCGGAGACCCTGATGAAGAACCCGATCACCTTTCCCAAGGCCGAAGGCATCCACACCCGCCAGGCCCACTGCGACATTCCCGACGGCCTGTACGAACGCGAACACGGCCGCAACGGCTTCTTCGGCCCGGCCAGCCACATCCTGCACACGCACAAGCCCACCAGTTGGACGAAATGGGAAGGCCCGTTCGAGCTCACCCTGCTGGACCTGAACAACCTGGACGACAGCGCCCCCTGCCCCTGGAAGGCGCGGCGCTTCATGCACAACGGCCAGACCCAGGTCTGTTTCTGGAAGTTCGACGTGTCCATGCCGGATCTGGCGCGCAACGGCGACGGCGACATGATCCTGTTCTTCCACCGGGGCGAGGGCGAGTTCTTCTGCGATTACGGCCACATGAGCTACCGCGAGGGCGACTACATCAACATTCCGCGCGGCACGACCTGGCGCCTGGAAACGTCGGTGCGCAACGAGGTCCTGACCATCGAGGCCACCGAGGACCTGTTCCAGCTGCCGGAGCGCGGCATCACCGGCCGCCACGCGCAATTCGACCTGGCCGTGCTGGACACGCCGAAGATCGACGAGGCCTACAAGGCCCAGTACGGCGAACACGAGACCCGCGTGCGCGCCAAGCGCCGCCAGCAGGTCACGACGGTGACCTTCCCCTACAACTTCCTGGACACGGCCGGCTGGCACGGCGACTGCGTGCCGGTGAAGCTGAACTGGCGCGACATCCGCGAACTGCTGTCGGACCGCTACCACCTGCCGCCGACGGTGCACGCGACCTTCCTGTCGAACACCATCATCGTCTGCACCTTCGCGCCGCGCCCCATCGAAAGCGATCCGGGCGCGCTGAAGGTGCCCTTCTATCACAACAACGACGAATTCGACGAGTCGATCTTCTACCACCAAGGCAATTTCTTCAGCCGCGACAACATCAAGCCGGGCATGTTCACGCTGCATCCCTCGGGCTTCCACCACGGCCCCCACCCCAAGGCCTTCGCGGCCGCGGCGGCCAACAACAAGGGCGAACGCAAATACACCGACGAGGTCGCGGTGATGATCGATTCGCGCTATCCGCTGGAACTGGATACCTTGCCTGAAGGGGTGAAGGTGCCGGGGTATCTGGATTCGTGGAAGGAGTGAGTCCGAGTTCGTGAGGGAGCCCCCTCTCCCGTCCCTCAAAAAAGATCGAGGGAAGCCGAGTCGGGCGGCGCCATGCCCCCCACCCGGCTTCCCGTCTTAAGAACTCAAGCCTGCCGCTTGGCCGGATCGAAGTGCTTCTGCAGCCCCTGCCAGCAACGATAGTATTCCCGCTGCCGCTGCGGCGATTCCAGGGCCTGGCGCGTGGCCTGGATCGCCACCGGCGTCTCGAACATGAACGCCATGGTGTCGGCGATATAGTCCGGCCGGGACGTGTCCGCCGCGCTGGCCTTGGCGAATGTTTCGGCGTCGGGGCCGTGGCCCGTCATGGTGTTGTGCAGCGAAGCCCCGCCGGGCTGGAAGCCTTCCGCCTTGGCGTCGTAGCGGCCGTGCACCAGGCCCATGAATTCGCCCGCCAGGTTGCGGTGGAACCAGGGCGGCCGGAACGTGTCCCGCATCGCCAGGATGCGCGGGGCGAAGGCGACGAAGTCGATGGTGTCCACGCCCGGCACGGCGCTGGGCGCGTGCAGCACCAGGAAGATCGACGGGTCCGGATGGTCGTACGTGATCGAGCCGATCGCGTTGAAGCGGCGCAGGTCGTATTTGTACGGCGTGTCGTTGCCGTGCCAGGCGACCACGTCCAGGGGCGAATGGTCCATGCGGGCGCGCCAGAAACGGCCCTGGAATTTCGCCAGCAGTTCGAAGTCGCCCTCGATATCCTCGTAGGCGGCCACGGGCGCCAGGAAATCGCGCGGATTGGCCAGGCCGTTGGAGCCGATCACGCCCAGGTCGGGCAGCCGGAAATGCGCGCCGGGGTTTTCGCACACGTAGCCGCGCGCCGTGCCGTCGGGCAAGCGGACCTGGAAGCGCACGCCGCGCGGAATGACCGCGATTTCCTGGGGCTCGACCCACAGCACGCCCAGTTCGGTCGCCAGTTCCAGACGGCCCTGCTGCGGCACGATCAGCAGTTCGCCGTCGGCATCATAGAAATACCGGTCCCGCATCGAACGGTTGGCGGCGTACAGGTGGATGCCGCAGCCGGCGTTGCCGCCCATGGTCACCATGCCGTCCACGAAATCCGTGGCCGTGTCGTCTCCGGGCAGAGGCAGCGGATCCCAGCGCAGCGGATCCGGCGGCGTGGGGACTTCGTCGTAGCGGCTCAGCCAGCGCGCACCCGCGGAGGACGCCTCGAACGGCCCGTGCGCGGCCGCCGGCCGGATGCGGTACAGCCAGGACCGCCGGTTGGCGTGGCGCGGCGCCGTGAAGGCCGTGCCCGACAGCTGTTCGGCATACAGGCCGTAGGGGGCCCGCTGGGGGGAATTGCGCCCCGCCGGCAGCGCGCCGGGCAGAGCCTCGGTGGCGAATTCGTTGCCGAATCCGCTCTGGTATTCCAGGGAGGGTGTCGTGCTCATGATGATCTCCTGAAAAACTCGGCCGGGCGCGTCACGGGCGCCGGGCCGGCGGGGCCGCATCCCGCGTCCGCGGGCGGCGTCCCGTCATTCGGCGTCCGGCTGCGCGTCCGGACGCGCGGCCTGGAAGGCCGGCAGCGATTCGCAATGCGCCGCGATCCGCTCGATCGTCGGAAAGGCCGACAGATCCACATCATAGCGGCGCGCGTTATAGACCTGGGGCACCAGGCAGCAGTCGGCCAGGCCCGGTGCGTCGCCGTGGCAGCACAAGCCCGTTTCGGGCGATCGCAGCTGGGCCTCCAGGGAATGAAAACCCAGTTCCACCCAGTGCCGATACCAGTCGTCGCGGACGGACTGCTCGACCTTCATTTCGTGCGCCAGCCAGCGCAGGACGCGCAGATTGTTCAGGGGGTGGATGTCGCAGGCCACGTGCAGCGCCAGAGCGCGCACCCGGGCGCGGCCCGGCGTGTCGGCCGGCAGCAGGCACGACGGTGACCTTCCCCTACAACTTCCTGGACACGGCCGGCTGGCACGGCGACTGCGTGCCGGTGAAGCTGAACTGGCGCGACATCCGCGAACTGCTGTCGGACCGCTACCACCTGCCGCCGACGGTGCACGCGACCTTCCTGTCGAACACCATCATCGTCTGCACCTTCGCGCCGCGCCCCATCGAAAGCGATCCGGGCGCGCTGAAGGTGCCCTTCTATCACAACAACGACGAATTCGACGAGTCGATCTTCTACCACCAAGGCAATTTCTTCAGCCGCGACAACATCAAGCCGGGCATGTTCACGCTGCATCCCTCGGGCTTCCACCACGGCCCCCACCCCAAGGCCTTCGCGGCCGCGGCGGCCAACAACAAGGGCGAACGCAAATACACCGACGAGGTCGCGGTGATGATCGATTCGCGCTATCCGCTGGAACTGGATACCTTGCCTGAAGGGGTGAAGGTGCCGGGGTATCTGGATTCGTGGAAGGAGTGAGTCCGAGTTCGTGAGGGAGCCCCCTCTCCCGTCCCTCAAAAAAGATCGAGGGAAGCCGAGTCGGGCGGCGCCATGCCCCCCACCCGGCTTCCCGTCTTAAGAACTCAAGCCTGCCGCTTGGCCGGATCGAAGTGCTTCTGCAGCCCCTGCCAGCAACGATAGTATTCCCGCTGCCGCTGCGGCGATTCCAGGGCCTGGCGCGTGGCCTGGATCGCCACCGGCGTCTCGAACATGAACGCCATGGTGTCGGCGATATAGTCCGGCCGGGACGTGTCCGCCGCGCTGGCCTTGGCGAATGTTTCGGCGTCGGGGCCGTGGCCCGTCATGGTGTTGTGCAGCGAAGCCCCGCCGGGCTGGAAGCCTTCCGCCTTGGCGTCGTAGCGGCCGTGCACCAGGCCCATGAATTCGCCCGCCAGGTTGCGGTGGAACCAGGGCGGCCGGAACGTGTCCCGCATCGCCAGGATGCGCGGGGCGAAGGCGACGAAGTCGATGGTGTCCACGCCCGGCACGGCGCTGGGCGCGTGCAGCACCAGGAAGATCGACGGGTCCGGATGGTCGTACGTGATCGAGCCGATCGCGTTGAAGCGGCGCAGGTCGTATTTGTACGGCGTGTCGTTGCCGTGCCAGGCGACCACGTCCAGGGGCGAATGGTCCATGCGGGCGCGCCAGAAACGGCCCTGGAATTTCGCCAGCAGTTCGAAGTCGCCCTCGATATCCTCGTAGGCGGCCACGGGCGCCAGGAAATCGCGCGGATTGGCCAGGCCGTTGGAGCCGATCACGCCCAGGTCGGGCAGCCGGAAATGCGCGCCGGGGTTTTCGCACACGTAGCCGCGCGCCGTGCCGTCGGGCAAGCGGACCTGGAAGCGCACGCCGCGCGGAATGACCGCGATTTCCTGGGGCTCGACCCACAGCACGCCCAGTTCGGTCGCCAGTTCCAGACGGCCCTGCTGCGGCACGATCAGCAGTTCGCCGTCGGCATCATAGAAATACCGGTCCCGCATCGAACGGTTGGCGGCGTACAGGTGGATGCCGCAGCCGGCGTTGCCGCCCATGGTCACCATGCCGTCCACGAAATCCGTGGCCGTGTCGTCTCCGGGCAGAGGCAGCGGATCCCAGCGCAGCGGATCCGGCGGCGTGGGGACTTCGTCGTAGCGGCTCAGCCAGCGCGCACCCGCGGAGGACGCCTCGAACGGCCCGTGCGCGGCCGCCGGCCGGATGCGGTACAGCCAGGACCGCCGGTTGGCGTGGCGCGGCGCCGTGAAGGCCGTGCCCGACAGCTGTTCGGCATACAGGCCGTAGGGGGCCCGCTGGGGGGAATTGCGCCCCGCCGGCAGCGCGCCGGGCAGAGCCTCGGTGGCGAATTCGTTGCCGAATCCGCTCTGGTATTCCAGGGAGGGTGTCGTGCTCATGATGATCTCCTGAAAAACTCGGCCGGGCGCGTCACGGGCGCCGGGCCGGCGGGGCCGCATCCCGCGTCCGCGGGCGGCGTCCCGTCATTCGGCGTCCGGCTGCGCGTCCGGACGCGCGGCCTGGAAGGCCGGCAGCGATTCGCAATGCGCCGCGATCCGCTCGATCGTCGGAAAGGCCGACAGATCCACATCATAGCGGCGCGCGTTATAGACCTGGGGCACCAGGCAGCAGTCGGCCAGGCCCGGTGCGTCGCCGTGGCAGCACAAGCCCGTTTCGGGCGATCGCAGCTGGGCCTCCAGGGAATGAAAACCCAGTTCCACCCAGTGCCGATACCAGTCGTCGCGGACGGACTGCTCGACCTTCATTTCGTGCGCCAGCCAGCGCAGGACGCGCAGATTGTTCAGGGGGTGGATGTCGCAGGCCACGTGCAGCGCCAGAGCGCGCACCCGGGCGCGGCCCGGCGTGTCGGCCGGCAGCAGGGTGGCGGGGGCGTGCGTCTCGTCCAGGTATTCCATGATCGCCAGGGACTGGGTCAGGACCCGTCCGCCTTCGTCCAGCGCCGGCACCAGGCCTTCCGGATTGCGGCGCCGGTAATCGTCGCCCAGTTGCTCGCCGCCATGGCGCAGCAGATGCACGGGCACGACCCGGTAATCCAGGCCCTTCAGGCCCAGCGCGATGCGGACGCGGTAGGCCGCCGAACTGCGGAAATAGGAATAGAGCTCCAGCATGGGTCCGGCTCCCTTCACGCGCCCGCGCGGCGCTCGACCACCTGCTCGATGGCGCCGAAGATGTCTTCGCCCCGGGCATCGCTCATGTGGATGCGCACCCGGTCGCCGAAACGCATGAAGGGCGTGGCCGGGGCGCCGCCCTCGATGGTTTCGTACATGCGGACTTCGGCGATGCAGCAGTAGCCCACGCCGCCGTTGCGGATGCTGGAGCCATGCAGCCCGCCCTGCTTGTTGGACACCGTGCCCGAGCCGACGATCGTCCCGGCCGCCAGCCGGCGCGTGCGCGCGGCGTGCGCCACCAATTGCGGGAAGTCGAACGTCATGTCCTGCCCCGCGTTCGGGCAGCCGAAGGGCTCGCCGTTCAGCTCGACCCGCAGCGGCAGATGGACCTTGCCGTCGCGCCAGGCCGGCCCCAGCTCGTCGGGCGTGACGGCGACCGGGGAAAACGCGCTGGCCGGCTTGGACTGGAAGAAGCCGAAGCCCTTGGCCAGCTCTCCCGGGATCAGGCCGCGCAGGGACACGTCGTTGACCAGCATCAGCAGGCGGATCGCGCCGGCGGCGTCCGCCGGCCGCGCGCCCATGGGCACGTCGTCCGTGACGACGGCGACCTCGGCCTCCATGTCGATGCCCCAGTCCTCCGTGTCGGCGACGATGGGGTCGCGCGGCCCGATGAAGCTGTCCGAACCGCCCTGGTACATCAGCGGATCGGTGAAGAAGGATTCCGGCACCTGGCTGTTGCGGGCGCGGCGCACCAGCTCCACGTGGTTCAGGTAGGCCGAGCCGTCCGCCCACTGGTAGGCGCGCGGCAGCGGCGAATGGCAGGCCGCCGGATCGAAGGGGCGGGCCGCCCCGTCCTGGCCCGAATTGAGCCGGTCGTAGGCGGCGCGCAAGGCCGGCAGGCGGGCATCCCAGTCGTCCAGCGCCGCCTGCAGGGTGGGCGCGATCTCGGGCACGGCGACGCACTGCGTCAGATCCCGGGACACGACGACCAGGCGGCCGTCGCGCGACTCGTTTTTCAAGGTGGCAAGCTTCATGGGGACTCCGGTTGCCCGGGCCGCCGAGGCGGTCCCGGTGCGCGGGGCAGCGGCCCCGCGCGCAAGGACTGGCTTACTTCAGTTCGGCCTGGACCTGGTCGAACAGATCCTGGCCCACGCTGGGGATGAACATCTTCCACACCGGCTGGACGCGCTCGCGCATGCGGTCATGCTCGGCGTCGCTGACCTCGTTGATCTCCATGCCGTGCTTGGCCATGGTTTCCTTGGCCGACTGCGCCTGGGCGCGCGCCACCTGGCGCTGGTAGGTCCGGGCCTCGACGGCGGAATCCTTCAGGATCTTCTGCTGGTCCGGCGTGAGCTTGTCCCAGAAGGCCTTGGACACCAGCGGAATGAAGGCGCCGTAGCTGTGACGCGTGATGGACAGGTATTTCTGCACTTCGTAGAGCTTGAGCGCGGCGATCACGGCGTTGGGCGTGCCCTGGCCGTCGATGGTGCGGGTCTCCAGCGCGGTGTAGAGCTCGGGCACCGCCAGCGGCACCGGGTTGGCGCCCAGGGCCTTGATGGTCTCCTGGGTGATCTTCGCCTGGATCGAACGGAATTTCAGGCCTTCGAAGTCCTCGGCCTTGGCGATCGGATGCTTGCTGTTGGTGGCGTTGAAAAAGCCGTTCTCCCAATACGCCAGGCCCACCAGGCCGTGCGCCGGCAGGGTCTCCAGCAGCTTCTGGCCCACCGGGCCGTCCAGCACCTTTTCCGCCTGTTCGCTGTTCTTGAACAGGAAGGGGAAATCCAGGATTTCATAGGCCTTGACCATGCCCGTCAGGGTGGTGGTCTGGGGCACGGTGAACTCGATCGTGCCGCCCTGCAGGGCGGAGGTCACCTGCACGTCGTTGCCCAGCGCGCCGCTGTAATAGGGCTTGATGTCGATTTCGCCATGGCTCTTGGCCTTGACCAGTTCGACGAACTTGGCCACGCCCTGGCCCTGGTGGGATTTTTCCGGCAGGGTGACGGCGAATTTCGCGGTGACGGCCGCCCAGGCGGAGCCGGACAGCGTCGCGGCCAGCAGGCCGACGAGCAGGGTGGTGCGGATTTTCATGGGATGTCTCCTTGGTGGAATCGGACGGGGCGCCGGGCGCTAGCGCCACCATTGGGCGGGCACGGTCACCAGTTCGGGGAACAGGATCAGGGCGATCAGCAGCGAGACCAGGGCCAGCAGGAACGGGCCGATGCCGCGCGTGGCCTGGGCCATGGACACCTTGCCCACGGAGCTGACGACGTTCAGCACCACGCCCACGGGCGGGGTGATCATGCCGATCGAGCAGTTCATGATGAAGATCACGCCGAAATAGACGGGATCGATGTCGGCCGCCTGCACGATCGGCAGGAAGACCGGCGTGAAGATCAGCACGATGGGGATGAAGTCCAGCACCATGCCGGCGAAGAACACCACGACCATCATGGCGGCCATCAGGACCATCGGATGATCCGACAGCCCCTGCAGCCAGCCGCCCACCTGGCCGGAGATGTCGGTGATGGTGATCATGTAGGACGCGACCATCGCCAGCGCGGCCAGCAGCAGCACGACCGAGGTCGTCTGCGCCGTGGACAGCAGGCATTCGTAGACCTTGCGCCAGCTCAGTTCCCTGTACACCACCAGGCCGACGAACAGCGCGTAGGCGGCCGCCACCACGGCGGACTCGGTCGGCGTGAAGATCCCGAAGCGCAGGCCGCCGATGATGATGACCGGCAGCATCAGCGCCCAGCCGCCCTGCCCCAGCAGGCGCAGCCGCTGTCCCCAGGGCACCCGGGGGGTCAGCGACGCCTGCTGCCGCCGGGCGACGAACCACCAGGCCACGGTCAGGAACAGCCCCATCAGGACGCCGGGCACGATCCCGGCCAGGAACAGGCGGGTGATCGACACATTGGCCACCACGCCGAAGATCAGAAAGCCGATCGAGGGCGGGATGACCGGCGCGATGATGCCGCTGGCGGCCATCAGGCCGCAGGCGCGCGCGGGGTCGTAGCCGGCCTGGCGCATCATCGGCACCAGGATCGCCGCCAGCGCCGCCGTGTCCGCCACGGCGGAGCCCGACAGGCTGGCGAGCAGGATGCCGGCGCAGATCGCCACGTAGCCCAGGCCGCCGCGCAGGTGGCCGACAAAGGCGCTGGCCATGTCGACGATGCGTTTGGACAGCCCGCCCGCGTTCATGAATTCGCCCGCCAGGATGAAGAACGGCACGGCCATCAGCACGAAATTGTCGGCTCCGGAGATGGCGTTCTGCACCACGATCTGGGCGTCGAACTGCCCGGTTAGCAGCATCAGCGCCACCCCGGCGAACATCAGGGCGAAGGCGATCGGCAGGCCCAGCGCGATCAGGCCCAGCAGCGTGCCCAGGAAGACGAGCGCGGTCATTTTTTCTCCTTCGTGACGTCGCCGTCCATCCGCTCGGCCAGCCCTTCGATACGGTCGGCCAGGTCTTCGGTCAGGCCGTCGTCGATGCCGATCAGCGCCCGGTGGATGTTGTTGCAGACCGGGAAGATCAGCGCTACGCCGAACACCAGCGCGGTCCCATACAGCCAGGCATAGGAAATGCCCAGGACCGGGTAGGTGTTGCCGAGATTGATCAGGGTCTGACGCCAGCCGCCGATGATGAAGATCACGCAGCCGGCCAGGATGAGCGCGCCGGTGAAGACCACCAGCGCCCGGCGCGCGCGGGGCCCGACGGCCCGCTGCAGCGTGTCGAAGCCGATATGGATGCGCCGCGCCGAGGCCAGGACGGCGCCCATGAAGATCAGCCAGACGAACAGCAGGCGCGCCAGTTCCTCGGAAATGGCGATGCCGGAATTGAAGGCGTAGCGCAGCACGACGTTGCCGAAGACCAGGATGCCCATGATCGCCAGGCAGGCGACGATCAGGATCTCGAAGCCCCGGACGATCAGGCGGGAGGCATGATGGATCATCGGCGGTCACCGCGCGAAAAAGTGGGCATGGGCGTGTCTCCGGTCCGGATGCCGACGCGGGCGCAACACCGCCGCGCGCATCCTTTATATGTGATTGACGCCCCATTAGACGCAGTTTCCAGCTATCATTCAAACAGTTTTTCTTCATCGATTCATAGGATGACCCGATGGAAGTCACGCTGCGCCAACTGCGCGCCTTCACGGCGCTGGCCCGCACCGGGGGCTTCACCCGGGCGGCCGAATCCCTGCACATCACCCAGTCGGCCCTGAGCGGCCTGATCAAGGAACTGGAATCCCAGCTGGGCGTGCGCCTGGTGGACCGCAACACCCGGCGCATCCAGCTGTCGGAGGTCGGGCGAGAATTCCATTCCGTCGCCACCCGCATCCTGCGCGATCTGGACGGCGCGCTGGAGAACATCGACAACCTCAAGCGACTGCGGCGCGGCATCGTGCGCATCGCCGCCCCCCAACTGATGGCCAGCACCCTGATTCCGGAGGTCATCGCCAGCTTCCGCCGGGAACATCCCGACATCCAGGTCCACCTGCTGGACTGCGCCGTCGAGAACGCCATCACCCAGGCGGTGCGCGGCGAAGTGGACATCAGCATCGGCCCGCACCGCGAAGGGCTGGCCGAGCTGGCGGCCGATCCGCTGTTCGACCTGCCTTTCATGGCCGTGTTCCCGCCCGGCCATCCGCTGGAATCGCTCAAGCGCATCCGCTGGACCGATCTGGTGCGCTACCCCCTGATCGCCCTCCAGGGCCAGTTCACCGACCGGCTGGCGCTAGATCTGTACCGGATGGCCGACATCCCCGCCATCCATCCCAGCCATGAGGTGGCCTTCATGAGCACCGCCCTGAGCATGGTCAGCGCGGGCCTGGGCGTGACGGCGGGTCTGCCCTACGCGCGGACCCTGGTGGACCTGTACGGCCTGCGCATGCGCCCGTTGCTGGATCCGGTGATCCGCCGCCAGTTCTTCATCTACAGCCGCCTGCACACCAGTCCGCCGCCGGCCACCCAGGCTTTCGTGCGGCATCTGCACGAGCACGTGGGTGAACGGGACTGGGGAATTCCGGGATAAGCCGCGGGTTCTCCCGCGAAACCGCCGGATCGGAGCCGACACGCCCCCCCTATAATCGAACCCTGACCGATCGGCATGACCGGAAACGCCGATGAAAACCTTCCTCCGTTCCGTCCGCGCACGCCTCTGCCTGCTCTTTTTCCTGGGGTCGGCCGGTCTCGCGCCGCACGCCTCGCAGGCCCTCACGCTGACGGTCGGCATCAGCGACATGGGCTCCCTGCTGTCGGCGGCGCCCAACGGCCAGCCCGACGGCGTCCTGGGCAACATCCTGTCCGAGATCGCGCGCCAGGAACACTGGACGCTGAAGACCGAACTCTGCGACTGGCGGGACTGCCTGAGAAAACTGCGCGCCGGCGCCATCGACCTGCTGCCCGCCGTCTCCCTGACGCCCGACCGCACGGCCTTCCTGGACTATCACCAGACCCCCGCCCTGCAGACCTGGACCCAGGTCTACGTCCGCCCGGGCGAAACCGCCCGCACCATCGAGGACCTGAACGGAAAACGGCTGGCCACCCTGGCCGGGTCGATCGAATACGACTACCTGGAAACCCTGCTGCCCAGCCTCGGCATCCGGACCCGCCTGATTCCGGCGAAAACACTGACCCAGGGCTTTCAACAGGTGCAGGCGGGCCAGGCCGACGCCGTCGCCTCCGACTTCTTCTTCGGCAACGCCACGGCGCAGCAGTACGGCCTGGCGGCCACCCCGATCATCTTCCTGCCTTCCGGGCTCTACTACGCCGCGCCGAAAGGACGCAACGCCGCCGTCCTGCGGGCGATCGACCGACATCTGGGCCAGTGGAAGGCCGATCCCGACTCCGTGTACTACCGCATCCTGACCCGCTGGGACAGCCCCGGCATGCGCGCGGCCGACACGCCGGAAACGGCCGCATACGGGCCGGCGGCCCTGGCGGCGGCCGGCCTGATCGTCCTGGCCGCGCTGGCCTGCGCCGGATACCTCCTCCACCGGGCCCGCCGGCAGACGCGGCGCCTGCGGGCGGCCGAGCACCGCCTGACCACCGTGCTCGACCAGATCGACGACCTGATCTGCATCGAAGACGGCGACCGGCGCTGCCGGTACGCCAACCGGCCGTTCCGCGAGTTCTTCGACCTGCCCGCCACCACGCAGCAGGCACCCGATCCGGACGCGGACCGCGCCCCCGTCCGCGCCGATGGCATCAAGGCCGCCGACCTCCCGGCGCTGGAACGGGGCGAACGCATCATCGCCCAGGAACAGCGGCCGTCCCCCCTGACGGGCGACACCCACACCTTCCGGTCGGTCAAGCTGCCGCTGCGCGATCCGGACGGCGCGACCGGGATGTTCTGCACCATCCTGACCGACATCACCGCCCGCACGCGGGCCGAGGCGCTGGCCCGCCACAATGCGCTCCACGACCCGCTGACCGGCCTGCCCAACCGCATCCTGCTGCTGGACCGGCTGGAACAGGCGCAATCCGCCGCGCGGCTCGGGGCGGACTGCGGCGCCGTCCTGATCCTGGACCTGGACGATTTCAAGAAGCTCAACGACGGCCGCAGCCATGCCATCGGGGACCAGGTCCTGCGGGAAGTGGCGCGCCGCCTGCGGGAACACACGCTCGAGCGGGACACGATCTCGCGCGTCAGCGGCGACGAATTCATGGTGCTGCTCACCCAGCTGGGTGAAGACCCCGGGACCGGCGCCCGCCGGGCGCTGCAGGTCGCGGAGCGACTCCGGCTCGTCCTGGCTTCGACGCCGCTGGAATCCAGCGGACAGGCCTGCGTCTTCACCGCCAGCATCGGCCTGACCCTGCTGCGCGCCGGCGACGCCACGGCCGGCGACGCCATCCGCGAGGCCGACCTGGCCATGCAGCGCGCCAGGCGGCTGGGCGGCAACCGGACCGTCTTCTACGACCATACGCTGCAGACCGAATTCGAACAGCGCCTGTGGCTGGAAAAGGACCTGACCCTGGCGTTGAACACCAGCCAGCAGGCCACGCCCAGCGACCAGTAGGTCAGG
>CBFGXR010000014.1:0-15110 GCA_965652675.1 uncultured Castellaniella sp. | reverse complement strand
TGTAGCCGCGCTTCTTCATTTCCTCGAAGACTTTCTCGGCGGCCATGCGGTCGGTGTGCGGGGTCTTGAACAGCCATTTCTTCACCGGACCGATGATGACGACCGCGCCCGCCAGGGAAATGAAGGGGATGCCGGCCTTTTCGGCCAGCGGGTCCATGGACATGGTGGAACCCGTCGTGGTGCCGCCAATGATGACGTCGACCTGGTCGTCGTAGATCAGGCGCTTGGCGAAGCTGTTGGCCTTGTTCGCGTCGCCGCCGTCGTCGTAGTGCACGAGCTGCAGCGGCCGGCCCAGCAGGCCGCCCGCCTTGTTGATGGATTCGACGTACATTTCCAGGGTTTTGACCTCGGGGTCGCCCAGGAAGGCGGCGGGGCCGGTGGCCGACAGGACCGAGCCGATCTTGATGGGGTCGGCGGCCTGGGCGGTGAAGCCGAAGGCGGCCAGCGCGAGGCCGGTCATCCAGCGCCGGGTCGATTTTTTCATGGTGTGTCTCCTTGGGTGTGGATGTTTTCGATGATCATGGCGATGCCCTGGCCCACACCGATGCACATGGCGCACAGGGCGTAACGGCCGCCGGTCCGGGTCAGTTCGGCGCCGGCGGTGGTGATCAGCCGGGCGCCACTCATGCCCAGCGGATGGCCGATGGCGATCGCGCCGCCATTCGGATTCACGTGCGGAGCGTCATCGGGCAGCCCAAGTTCGCGCAGCACCGCCAGCGACTGGGCGGCGAAGGCTTCGTTGAGTTCGATGACGTCCATCTGTTCCAGTGTCAGGCCGGTCAGGGCCAGGACCTTGCGGATCGCCGGGACCGGACCGATGCCCATGATGCGCGGCGCCACGCCCGCCACCGCCATGCCCAGGATGCGGGCGCGGGGCGTCAGGCCATGCCGCCGAGCGGCCTCGCCGGAAGCCAGCAGGACGGCGCAGGCGCCGTCGTTGACGCCCGAGGCGTTGCCCGCCGTCACGCCGAGGTCCGGTCCATTGATGCCGCGCAGGCGCGCCAGGGCCTCGGCGCTCGTGTCGGGCCGGGGGTGTTCGTCCGTGTCGATGACCAGGTCGTCGGCCTTGCGGCGCGGGATGCGCACCGGCACGATTTCGTCCGTGAAGCGGCCGGCCGCCTGCGCGCGCGCCCAGCGCTGCTGGCTGCGCAGGGCGAACGCGTCCTGATCGGCGCGCGAAATGCTGAATTCCTCGGCGACGTTGTCCGCCGTTTCCGGCATGGAGTGCGTGCCGTGCGCCTGGGCGAGGCGCGGGTTGACGAAGCGCCAGCCGATGGTGGTGTCGTACATCGCGGCCTGGCGCGACCAGGCCTGCTCGGCCTTGGCCACGACGAAAGGCGCGCGCGACATGGATTCGACGCCGCCGGCGATCATCAGGCGGGCTTCCCCCGCACGGATGGCGCGGGCGGCCGTGCCGATGGCGTCCATGCCCGATCCGCACAGGCGGTTGATCGTGGCGCCGGGCGCGGACAGGGGCAGGCCGGCCAGCAATGCGGCCATGCGGGCCACGTTGCGGTTGTCCTCGCCGGCCTGGTTGGCGCAGCCCAGGAGGACGTCGTCGAGGGTCGACCAGTCGAGGCCCGGATGGCGCTCCATCAGGGCGCGCAGCGGCAGCGCGGCCAGGTCGTCGGCACGCACGCCGGCCAGGGCGCCGCCGTAGCGGCCGATGGGGGTGCGCACCGCGTCGCAGAGAAAGGCATCCATGGGGGCTTCCTTATGCCTGCTTCGGGCGTTCGTCGAACACGCGGCGGGCCTTGCCGGTCTGGGTGCGCGGCAGTTCGCCGTAGCGCAGGACGGTGACCCGGGTCGAGATGCCGATGTTGGTCTTGATGTGATGCTGCAGGCGGCGCGTGGACTGCTCGACGACCTCGGCGCTGGCGCCGTCGGCCTCGTGCTGCAGTTCGCAACGGACCTCGACCTGGTCCAGGTGGTTGGCGCGCGTGACGACGATCTGGTAGATGCCGTTGAAGAGCGGGTCGCGCAGAATCTGTTCCTCGATCTGGGTGGGAAACACTTTCACCCCCCGGATGATCAGCATGTCGTCGCTGCGGCCGGTGATGCGGCCCATGCGGCGGAAGCTGCGGGCGGTCGGGGGCAGCAGCCGGGTCAGGTCGCGGGTGCGGTAGCGCACGATGGGCAGGGCTTCCTTCGTGAGCGAGGTGAAGACCAGTTCGCCTTCCTCGCCGTCGGCCACCGGTTCGCCCGTGGCGGGATCGATGATTTCCGGATAGAAATGGTCTTCCCAGATCACCGGGCCGTCCTTGGTCTCGATGCACTCGGAGGCGACGCCCGGGCCCATGACTTCGGACAGGCCGTAGATGTCCACGGCGTCCAGTCCCAGCTTGCGCTCGATGTCGGCGCGCATGCCTTCGCCCCAGGGCTCCGCGCCGAAGATGCCGACCTTCAGAGAGATGTCTTCGGGGGCGATCCCCTGGCGGTCGAATTCCTCCGCGATGACCAGGGAATAGGACGGCGTCACCATGATGATGTCGGGCTGCAGGTCCATGATCAGCTGCACCTGCTTTTCGGTCTGGCCGCCGGACATGGGGATGACGGTACAGCCGGCGCGTTCCGCGCCGTAGTGGGCGCCCAGCCCGCCGGTGAACAGGCCGTAGCCGTAGGCGACGTGGACGGTGTCGCCGGCGCGACCGCCCGCGGCGCGGATCGACCGGGCCGCCAGATCCGCCCAGGTATCGATATCCTTCAGGGTGTAGCCGACGACCGTGGGCTTGCCGGTCGTGCCCGACGAGGCGTGCAGGCGGGCCAGGCGTTCCCGGGGCACGGCGAACATGCCGAAGGGGTAGTTGCGCCGCAGGTCTTCCTTGGTGGTGCAGGGGAATTTGCGGATGTCCTCCAGGCGGCGCAGGTCGTCGGGGTGGACGCCGCGCGCGTCGAAGGCCTGGCGGTAGTGCGGGACGTTGTCGTAGGCGTGGCGCAGGGTCTGGCGCAGGCGTTCGAGCTGCAGCGCGGCGATTTCGTCGCGGCTGGCGGTCTCGATGGGTTCCAGGTCTCCGGCTTGGACGGTCTTCACGGGCATGATGCTTGTCTCCTTGTCTTGTAATCGGTTCGCGGACGGTCGCTCAGTCAGGCGGCAGGGTGTCGGTCACCATGCCCTGGATGCGGTGGGACTTGCCGCGGAACAGCGCGACGTCGCGGCCCTCCGTCAGGTTGTGGACCGTGATGTCGTACACCCCCGTGCGTCCCCCCTGGGTGCGGGCCTGGGCGTGAGCCTGCAGCCGGTCGCCCGCGCGGGCGGGCGCCAGGAAATCGATGTGGCAGGCCGAGGCCACCGTGTTGTGGTTGTCGCTGTTGCAGGCGTAGGCGAAGGCGGTGTCGGCCAGCGTGAAGATCATGCCGCCGTGGCAGATGCCGTGGCCGTTGAGCATGTCGCCGCGCACGGTCATCGACAGCCGCGCGCTGCCTGGGGCGATGGAATCCAGGCGCATGTCCAGCGATTGCGCGGCGTGGTCGCGGGACCACATGGCGGCGGCCACGGTTTCGGCCAGGGTCTGGGGGGCGAGGGCTTCATGCGTCATGGAGTGGTTTTCCCGAGTGGATGGCGGATTGCAGGGCGGCACAGGGGCGGTAGCGTTCGCCGTCGCTGTCGCGCAGATGGGCCAGAACCGCGCCGATCGTACCGGCGCCGACGCGATCGCACCAGTCCAGCGGTCCCAGCGGGTAGTTCACGCCCAGCCGCATGGCCAGGTCGAGGTCGGCGGCGTCGCAGACGCCCTGGTGGACCGTGTCGGCGGCCTCGTTGATCAGCATGGCGACGGTGCGCATCACCACCATGCCGGGCGCGTCCTGGATCGGGGCGACGTCGAAGCCCGCCGCCTGGAGCAGGCCGACGGCGTCCTGGCGCGCCGGTTCGGGGCATTGCCGCGCGGCGGCCAGGGGCAGGCAGGTGGCCGTCATCGGGTCCAGCGCCAGGTCCAGCAGCAGCGTGGCGGGTCGATCCAGGTCGCGGGCCCGGCGGGTGGCGCTGCGGCCGTCGGTCAGGTACAGGACGGCGTCGCCGGCCCGGGCGACGCGCGCGTCGGCGGCGGCGGGCGCCGCGTCGAACGCGACGCCGCGCGCCCGCAGGCGGCCCGCCAGCGCCCGGGCCAGGAGGCTGTCGCCATGGATCGACAGGGTTTCCGGACAGGGGCGGGGGGCGGCCAGCCTCGGCGCCGGCGCCGGCGCGCCCGGGCGGTAGTCGTGGAAGCCGCGCCCGGACTTGCGCCCCAGGCGTCCGCCGTCGACCAGTTCCTGCTGCAGCAGGGACGGCTCGAAGCGCGGCGCGTGGTGGAAGGCCGTCCAGACGCTGCGGGAGACGGCGGCGTTGACGTCCTGGCCGATCAGGTCGGTCAGTTCGCACGGCCCCATGCGGAAGCCGCCGCAGGTCCGCATGACGTGATCCAGCGTGGCCGGATCCAGGGCCTGTTCCTGCAGCAGGCGCAGGCCTTCGGCGTAGAAGGGGCGGGCCACGCGGTTGACGATGAAGCCGGGCGTGGAGCGGGCGAGCACCGGGGTCTTGCCCCAGGCCGTCGCGGTGTCGGCCAGCGCGCGCGCCGTGGCCGGATCGGTGTCCAGCCCGGAGACGATCTCCACCAGCGGCATGCGCGGCGCGGGGTTGAAGAAGTGCAGGCCACTCAGGCGTCCGGGGTGGCGCAGGCCCGCGCCGATGGCCGTGACAGGGATGGACGAGGTGTTGGTGGCCAGCAGGCAGCCGGGCGCCACGATGTCTTCGAGGGCGCCGAACAGGGCGGCCTTGGCGTCGAGCCGTTCGACGATGGCCTCGATGACCAGGCCGCAGCCGGCCAGGTCCGCCAGGGTGTCGGCGGCGCCCAGCATCCGGATGGCGGATTCCGCCCGGGTGGCGTCCAGCCGGCCCTTGGCCGCCAGGGCGCGCAGGCCGTCTCCGATGCCGGCGATCGCCTGGGCCGCGGCGCCCGGACGGGTGTCGTGCAGGCGGACGGGATGGCCGGCCAGGGCGGCGACCTGGGCGATGCCGGCGCCCATGGTGCCGGCGCCGATCACGGCGACGGGGGTGCTGGGGTCCAGAGCGGTCATGCGTTCATTCCCCCGTGAACCGGGCGGGGCGTTTTTCCAGGAAGGCGGCGACGCCTTCCGCGTAGTCGGGACGCCAGCCCAGTTCGCGCATGATGCCGGCTTCCATCGAGAGCTGCTGTTCCAGCGTGTGCGAGGCGGCGGCCTGCATGGCCTGGCGGGTGCGCACCAGCGCCCGGGTCGGCGCCTGGGCCAGCTGCGCGGCCAGCCGGTCGATCTCGGCCTCGAAGACGTCGTCGGCGACGCAGGACCAGATCAGGCCCCAATCGGCCGCCTGGCGCGCGGGCAGCCGTTCGGCCAGCAGGGCCAGGCCCATGGCGCGCGCCATGCCGATGCGCTGGGGCAGCAGCCAGGTGCCGCCCGTGTCGGGGATCAGGCCGACCTTGCTGAAGGCCTGCAGGAAATAGGCGGATTCGGCGGCGACGACCAGGTCGCAGGCCAGGGCGATCGAGGCCCCCGCGCCGGCGGCGATCCCGCGGACGGCCGCAAGGGTCGGGACCCGCAGGTTCTGCAGCGCCAGGATCAGCGGCTTGTAGAAGCCTTCGACGGTGGCGCCCAGGTCGGGGGCCTGGCCGGCGCCGATCTGCATGGCGCGGTCGCCCAGGTCCTGGCCCGCGCAGAAGCCTCGCCCGGCGCCGCCCAGGACCAGCACGCGAGCCGCGCCGTCGCGCTGGACCCGGTCCAGCGCGTCGCGCACTTCGAGGTGCATGGCTTCGGTGAAGCTGTTGAGCTTGTCGGGGCGCGCCAGGGTCAGCCGGGCGACGCCCTGGTCGATGGAAAAATCGATGTTCTGGTAGGTCATGGATGCGGGCCTTTGCGGGTTCGGCGGGCGGACTTCAGGCATGGGCGCGGCGCTGCACGACCCGGAAGCGGTTGGCCACGAAGGCCGAATCCGCGTACGAGGCGTTGGCCGCCGGGTTGCCTCCGGTCCCGTGGAAGTCGGAGAAGGCGGCCGACTGGTTCACGAAGACGCCGCCCGTCAGGTTGAGGGACAGGGCGACCTTGGCCCGCCAGGACATCCGGACGGCGGCGTCCAGCACGGCGTCGCGGGTGCTGTAGACCGCGAGCGTCAGCGCGCCGTGCGTGCGCGTCAGGTCCTCGGCCAGCGTCAGGGCGGCGTCCGTATCGTCGGCGCGCACCAGAAAGCTGATGGGGCCGAACTGTTCCCGGGCGTAGTGCGCCGTGTCCCGCGCGTCGCAGGCCAGCAGGACCGGCGTGCGGACTCGCGCCCCGGGGAATTCCGGGTATTGCGGCGTCCGGGGCGCCAGCACGACCCGGCCCATGCCGCCGCCCGCCGCCTCGTCGATGCGGGCCAGCGTGGCGTCGGACTGGATCGCCCCCAGCACGGCCTGGGCGACTTCCGGTTTTTCCAGGAAGCGTTCGATCGCCGCAGCCAGGTCCTGGCCGACCTGGTCGAAGGACTTGGGCCCCTGGTCGGTGTCGATGCCCTGCGCCGGGATGATGATCGCCTGGGATGTCGTGCACATCTGTCCGGAATACAGCGACAGGGTGAAGGCCAGGTTGCGCAGCATGCCCGCGTAGTCGTCGGTGGAGTCGATGACGATGCCGTTGACCCCGGCGAGTTCGGCGTAGACCTGAGCCTGGCGGCAGTGGTCCAGCAACCACTGGCCGAAGGTGTTGCCGCCGGTGTAGTCGATCGAGTGGACCTCCGGATGGGTGTACAGCGCGTGCGCGGCCTCGTGGTCGGGCGGCAGGCACAGCGTGACCAGATCCGGGTCCAGGCCGTTCTCGGCCAGCACGGTGCGGATCGTGCGGACCGTGATGGCGGCGGGCAGGACGACGTTGCCGTGCGGTTTCAGGATCACGGGGTTGCCGGTCGCCAGGGCCGCGAACAGTCCCGGATAGGTGTTCCAGGTGGGGAAGGTGGCGCAGCCGATGACCACGCCGACGCCCCGGCCGACGATTTCGTACTGCTTGCGCATGACCAGGGCCGGATGCTTGCCCTGCGGTTTTTCCCAGGTGGCCTCGGCGGGGATGAACGACATTTCGCGCCAGGCGTAGGCCACGGCTTCCAGGCCCCGGTCCTGGGCATGGGGGCCGCCCGCCTGGAAGGCCATCATCCAGCCCTGGCCGCTGGTCATCATGACCGCGTGGGCGATCTCGAAGCTCTGGCGGTTCAGCCGCCGCAGGGCTTCCAGGCAAATGCCGACCCGGCCCTCGGCGCCCAGCGCCTGCCAGGCCGGCATTGCCGCCAGGGCCGCCCGCACCAGGGCCTGGGGGTCGGAACGGGGGTAGCGGACGCCCAGGGGAACGCCGTAGGGCGACGTCTCGTCGTCGTGCCAGCCGCATTGGCCCGGCTGGCCGAGTTCGAAGGGTTTGCCCAGGTGGGCCTCGAAGGCGGCGCGGCCGGTTTCCGGCGCGTCCTCGCCGTAGGCCTTGGGGCTGGGGGATTCGGCGTAGGCCGACCAGTAGCCGCGCGTGGCGATGGCTTCGAGCGCGCGATCGAGCAGGGGGCGGTGCGGGTCCAGCAGGGGGTGCGACATGGGGCGTCTCCGGCGCCAGCCCGGAGGCGGCGTTTCTTTAAAAAATACGAAACTTTGGATTTGATGTCGATTAATGTATCACTTCAGGAAGATGATTTTTCAAGTCGCAGCGATTTATCTGATTACATGATGGATTCATATAGAAATCGAATAACAAGGAAAATCAAGGGTTTCATAGGATCAAAAATGGTAAAGCCGCTGCATTCGATCGTTCATTCAGGAAAACCCTAGGCCATAAGCGATACAAATAATTTGACATTAAGCCTGTCAAAGTAACATGATGGCGGTGTGCCCGACTGAATCGGGTCCAAAGGACACAAAATCCGTCCGCCCCCCGTACACCACCCCAAAGGAGCCTTTATGTCCAGCAAGGAACGCTTTGCCGACAAGATGGAATTTCCGCCGGAAATCCAGCAGCCCAACGTCTATCCCCTGTCCTGGCACCGCAAGACCGAAAAACTGCAGGAAGTCTGGGAAGCCTCGCTGCGCGAGTACTGGAAGCCCGAAGAACTGCCCTGGGACACCCTCGATCTCGACAGCTATTCCTGGGAAGAGCGCGAGTGCATCGCTTATTGGTGGACGCTGCTGTCGGTGTTCGACGCCTCCGCGCCCCCGGTGTTCGCCGAGGCCCTGATCAAGACCTACGAGGTCCATGAAGAAGACCCGGTCCGCAAGTGCTTCTTCTCCGTCACCAGCGACGAGCAGAACCACGAGATCATGTGCGGCCTGTCGATCACCAAGCTGCTCGGCCACCCCGATCCCCTGACCTACGAACCCAAGACCGACATCGGCCGCCGCTTGCAGAAAAACGCCAAGTGGCTGTATTTCAACGGCGCACGCTACTGGAACGGCTACAAGACCGCCGTGCCCAAGTACGATCTGGCGGTGCTGTTCAGCTCCTTCCTGATGGGTGAAATCGCCGCGGCCACCATCTTCAAGCAGATGTACGAAAATTCGCGTGAGCCGGTCTTCAAGGAAGCCTTCAAGAACATCGGCCGCGACGAAGGCCGCCACATGGCCATCTGTATGGCGGTGATGGAGCGCGACTACCCTGGTATCAGCGCGGAGCACAAGTCCATCGTCACCAAGCAGATCCGCGCCGGCTACCTGTTCCTGTCGGCCGTGCTGTACGAGCCGCCCGCCGACTTCTGGGACCTGCCCGCCGACTTCATCGCCAACCAGCGCGAAGCCGAGGAAATCGCCCGCAACGCCGGCTTCGGCATCCCCACCGTCGACGCCAAGCGTGAAAACTGGCGCCAGGCCATCATCAACCTGAAGGGGGTCCTGGATCACTACGACATCCCGTTCCCGGCCATCCCCGAAGTCGGGATCACCGGCGAAGAAATCTCCGACGTCGAGATGGACGACATCATCCCGGTGTTCTGATTTCCCGCGCGGCATCCCGGGCTCGGCCGTCCCGCGGGGCGGCCGGGCCCGTCTCAATTGACTCATCTCCAGTTACGGACACGCTCATGACACGCATCGTCATTCAACCCTCCGGCAAAACCGTGGAATGCAAAGGCAGCGACACGGTATTGATGGCCCTGGAAAAGGCCGGCTACGCACTGCCCAACAACTGCCGGGCCGGGGCCTGCGGCGAATGCAAGGTCCGCGTCCTGGAAGGCCAGTACGATCAGGGGATGGTGCTGGACATGGCGCTGTCGGCCGAAGAACGCCGCCAGGGCTACGGCCTGATGTGCATGGCCAAGCCCATCTCGGAAGAAATGGTCATCGAATGGGGCACGGCCGATGCGCGCCCCAAACTGTTCCCGCCTCGCGAGGGCGCGCTGTTCGTCCTGATCGAACGCCGCGAGGTGGCCAGCCGCACCCTGGAAATCCGCTTGCGCCCGGTGGGCCAGCCGATCCGCTACTGGCCGGGCCAGTACGTCACCGTCGGCGATGACCGCGCCGACATTCCCCGGCGGGCCTATTCGATCGCCAACGCGCCCCGGCCCGACGGCGAGATCGTCTTGCAGGTCGCGCGCGCCGACGACGGCGTCACCAGCGCCTGGATCCACGACACGCTCAAGGTCGGCGACAGTGTCAAGATCAACGGCGCCTACGGCACCTTCATCGGCGATCCGTCCGCGGAAACCCCGGTGCTTTGCCTGGCGGCGGGCACGGGGCTGGCGCCGATCATGGATCTGGCCGAGGCCGCGCTGCGGCGGGGTTATCGCAAAAAAGTAGACCTGATCTTCTCGGCGCGCACGGCGGCCGACGTCTATGGCCAGGGCATGATGGCGTGGTGGCGCACCAAGCACCGTAATTTCGACTATAAAATAACCCTCACGCGCGAACAGCAGGAAGGCTGTCTGGCAGGCCGCATCGATACGATTCTGCCCGGCCTGTATCCCGATCTGTCCGCGCATAGTATTTTCATCGCGGGCAGCCCCGAATTCGTGGACGCCTGTGTCGCGGCGGTCAAGGCCCTGGGCGCAAAGGACGAACTCATCCACAAGGAAGGGTTCTTCGCCATCCAGAACGCCCGCTCCGAGGGCCGCTAATCCTGACATCCATGTTCCGACCGTCTTGATCCCCGCCATCCAGCATCGCATCGACAGCTTCCGTCAACAGCAGCGGGTTCGCGCGGGCTCGCTGATCATGTCGGTCTTCGGTGACGCGGTGCTGCCGCGTGGCGGGCGGATCTGGCTGGGCAGCCTGATCCATCTGCTCGAACCCCTGGGCCTGAACGAACGCCTGGTGCGCACCTCGGTGTTCCGCCTGGGCAAGGAAAAATGGCTGCGGGCCGACACGCACGGGCGTCGGGCGGAATACGTGCTGACCGATTCCGGGCGCCTGCGCTTCGAAGAAGCCTCGCGCCACATCTATTCGTCCCACGCGCCGATCTGGGATCGTCGCTGGCGCCTGATCCTGGTCGTCGGCGATCTGGATGCCCGGCAGCGGGACCGCCTGCGTCAGGCCTTGCTGTGGCAGGGCTTCGGCAGCCTGGGCAGTGATTGTTTCGTGCATCCGTCGACGCACCTGGAAGCCGTGCACGACACCCTCGAGGCCGATGGTCTGGGCGACATGCTGGGCAATCTGCTGCCCCTGCTGGCGGCTGACGCGCGCATCGCCCTGACGGCATCCGACGCCGATCTGGTGGCCCGGGCCTGGAACCTGGAGCGCCTGGCCGAATCCTATGCCGCCTTCGTGTCCGACTACCTGCCGATCCTGGCGGAACTGCGGCGCGACCGACGGGTCCGTCTGGAACCCGAAGAAGCCTTTCTGGCGCGGGTGCTGATGATCCACGATTACCGCCGCCTGCTGCTGCGCGACCCGGAACTGCCGGAAGTCCTGCTGCCGGCGGACTGGCCCGGGCAGTCCGCGCGCATGGTGTGCCGCGAACTGTACCGCCGCCTGGCCGAACCGTCCGAATGGCACCTGGATGCCCACATGCGGCTGGCCGACGGCACCATGCCCGCGCGCCTGGAAGACGGTGCCGAGCGTTTCCCCTCGGACGATCCGCTGGTCTCGATTTCGCTCTGATTGCCGCGCCGGCCGCCGTCGCGCCCGCGACCGGCACCGGAGCGCATGCCTGCTTGATGCCTTGATGATACAAATATAAAGAAAAAATCATGAATTCCGTTTCATTGGAGGCATGCCGGATCCAGAGGTTGATCCGATGAATGGATGAGATGAGGTTCAGGTTGGATTGATGGTTTTCCCGAATGGCTGTGGGTTATTCATCAGATACGCTTGATCATCCCGACCAAGTCCTCTATGTTTCCTTCGATACCAAATCCGATGTTTAAAAATTGGATTTGTAATACATCCGGATCGGAATCCTTCCGCCGCACGCGGAACGGCGCCGGACCCTGGCGAGGAGACATGCCGTGCATGCGGAGTTCCTGCAGTTCCTGTTCTCGGGCCTGACCGTCGGGGCGACCTACGCCCTGGCCGCACTGGGCTTCAACCTGATCTACAACGCCAGCCACGTGATCAATTTCGCCCAGGGCGAATTCATCATGCTGGGCGGCATGCTGGCGGTGTTCTTCACCCAGGCGGGCCTGCATTGGGCGCCCGCCTTTGCGCTGGCCGTGCTGCTGCCGGCCCTGGTCGGGGTGCTGCTTGAAAAGTGCGCCATCGAACCGGTCAAGGACGCCGACACGGTCACCCTGATCATCATCACCATCGGCGCCTCCCTGATGCTGCGCGGCCTGGTCCAGGTCTGGCTGGGCAAGGGCGCCCACAGCCTGCCGCCGTTCTCCGACCACGCCCCCGTGTCGCTCCTGGGGGCGACGCTGCAGCCCCAGAGCTTCTGGGTGTTCGGGGTGACGGCCCTGGTGGTGGCGCTGCTCTGGTATTTCTTCAGCCGCACGCTGGCGGGCAAGGCTATGCTGGCCACGGCCTACAACCGGGTCGCCGCGCAACTGGTGGGCGTCAGCACCGGCTGGGTCCTGCTCATGAGTTTCGCCCTGGCGGCCGCGCTCGGCGCGCTGGGCGGCATCCTCATCACGCCGATCACGCTGACGTCCTACGACGTGGGCATCATGCTGGGCCTGAAGGGCTTCGTGGCGGCGGTGGTCGGCGGCCTGGGCAGCGGCCTGGGCGCGGTGGTCGGCGGCCTGCTGGTCGGCGTGCTCGAGGCCATGGGCGCGGGCTACGTCTCGTCGGCGTACAAGGACGCCATTCCCTTCGTCCTGATCCTGCTGATCCTGTTCTTCATGCCGCGCGGCCTGTTCGGCGGCCTTTCCACGGATCGGGTGTGACCATGCGCGGACGTTCCCTCATCGGCCTGGCCCTCCTGGCCCTGGCGCTGGTCTCGGCGCCCTTCCTGGCGCCCAACAGCTATTACCTGGACATCGTCATCCGCATGTGCATCAACGCCGTGATCGTCCTCAGCCTGAACCTGCTGATCGGCTACGCGGGCCAGATCAGCCTGGGCCACGCCGGTTTCGTCGGCCTGGGCGCCTACGCCTCGGCGGTGCTGCCCAGCCATTTCGGCTGGCACCCGCTGCTGGCCCTGGTGGCCGGCGCCGCGGGCACCGGCCTGCTGGCGCTGCTGGTCGCGCGGCCGATCCTGCGCCTCAAGGGGCATTACCTGGCCATGGCGACGCTGGGCCTGGGCATCATCATCAACATCGTGATCCGCAACGAGGCCGCCTGGACGGGCGGGCCCGACGGCATGCCGGTGCCGTCCATGGAACTGTTCGGC
Source organism: uncultured Castellaniella sp. (assembly GCA_965652675.1). Lineage (GTDB taxonomy): Bacteria > Pseudomonadota > Gammaproteobacteria > Burkholderiales > Burkholderiaceae_B > Castellaniella. The sequence continues at coordinate 2,402 of CBFGXR010000014.1, read as the reverse complement.
CACGAGATCATGCGCGACATCCAGTGGTACTGGGTCGTGGCCGCCTTGCTGCTGCTGAGCGTGTGGGGCGCGCTGAACCTGATCGATTCCCCGTTCGGCCGCGCCTTGCGGGGCCTGCACGGTTCGGAGATCGCCTCCCAGGTCGTGGGGGTGGACGTGCCGCGCTACAAGACCGCCGTGTTCGTGCTGTCGGCCGTCGTCGCCAGCGTCATGGGCAGCGTCCTGGCGCATTACGTCGGTTTCGTGACGCCCGAGGTCTCCAACTTCTTCCATTCGATCGAACTGGTGACCATGGTCGTGGTGGGCGGCATGGCGTCGGTCTTCGGCTCGGTGCTGGGGGCCGTGCTGCTGACGGCGCTGCCGCAGGCGCTGGCGACCTTCGAAGGCTGGGAAATCGTCGTCTTCGGGGCGATCCTGATGCTGTGCATGATCTTCCTGCCGCGCGGCCTGGTGCCGACCCTGGCGGCCCGCCTGCGTGTGGAGGACTGAGGCCATGGCGCTGCTCGAAGTCGATCGCCTGTCCATCCAGTTCGGCAACGTCCGCGCCGTCCAGGACGTCAGTTTCGCCGTGGACGAGGGCATCGTGTATTCCGTCATCGGCCCCAACGGCGCCGGCAAGACGACCCTGTTCAACCTGATCACCGGGGTCTACCGGCCCACGGCGGGCGCCGTCCGCCTGGACGGCCGGGAGATCCAGGGCCGCACGCCCTACGAACTGGCTCGCCGGGGGATGGCGCGCACGTTCCAGAACTTGCAGGTCTGGATGAACATGAGCGCCCTGGAAAACGTCATGGTCGGCGCCCACCTGCACCTGGACGGCGGCCTGTTCAAGGCGCTGCTGCGCACGCCCGGCCTGCGCCGCCGCGAGCGGGCGCTGCGCGAGGAAGCCGCCGGCCTGATGGCTTTCGTCGGCCTGGAATCCTACGTCCGGTCGCGCGCCGACAGCATGCCCTACGGCGCGCTCAAGCGCCTGGAGATCGCCCGGGCGCTGGCCATGAAACCGCGCCTGCTGTTCCTGGACGAACCGGCCGCCGGGCTCAATCCCAAGGAAACCCAGGAAGTCGACGGCCTGGTGCGGCGGATCGCCGAGACCGGCGTGACCGTCGTCCTGGTCGAGCACGACATGAAGATGGTCATGAACCTGTCGGACCGGATCCTGGTGCTGGACTACGGCAAGCGCCTGGCCGAGGGGTCGGGGCCGGAAGTCCGCGGCAACCCGGACGTGATCGCGGCCTACCTGGGCGGCCACGCCTGATCGGGGACATCATGCACGCACTGGACATCATTCAGGAAGAACACCGCAATCTCTGGCGCATCGCCACCACCATGGACTGGGTGGCGGGCGAGCTGCAGGCGGGCGAACCGGTCGAAGAAGGCTTCTTTCACGCGCTGTTCGACTACATCCAGGAGTTCATGGATGGTTGCCACCACGCCAAGGAGGACCAGTATCTGTTCCTGGCGATGCGGCGGCGCGCCCCGGACGCCGCCGCTTCCGTCCTCGACGCCCTGGAGGCGGAGCATCGCCAGGGACCCGACAGTCTGCGGGACCTGCGCCGCTTCCTGGGGCGCGGGGGCCCGCTGGCCGACCAGCCCGCTTTCATCGAGGGCCTGCGCCGCTACGCGGACCAGCTGAAGCGGCACATCCGGACCGAGGAAAAGGACGCCTTCCCCCTGGCGCGCGAAGTCCTCCAGCCCGAGGACTGGGCCGGCATCGCGGCCGCATTCTCTGATCACCGCGATCCCCTGTTCGGCGACCAGGCCCGCGCGGAATACCGCGAGCTCTATCACCGCATCGTGTCGCTCGCCCCGGAAACGATCGGCCTGGGGGGCAGCCAGGCGGGGGGCTTCGGGCATCTGGCGGCCGCCGCGCGCGAACCGCTGCTCGAAGTCCGGGACCTGGAGTCCTGTTACGGGCGCATCCAGGCGCTCAAGGGCCTCAGCCTGGATGTCTTCAAGGGCGAACTGGTCGCCCTGGTCGGGGCCAACGGGGCGGGCAAGACCACCTTCCTGCGCACGCTGTCCGGCATCCAGCCCATGAGCGCCGGCCGCATCCGCTTCGCGGGCCAGGACCTGTCCCGGGTGCGGGCGGACCGGCGGGTGCGGGCCGGCATCTGCCACAGCCCCGAGGGCCGCCAGGTCTTCGGGCCCCTGTCGATCGAGGACAACCTGCGTCTGGGCGCCTATCTGCGCTCCCCGGGCCAGGCGAACGAGGATCTGGAACGCGTCTACGCGATGTTCCCCGTCCTGCGCGAAAAACGCCGCCTGCCCGCCGGGACCCTGTCCGGGGGGCAGCAGCAGATGCTGGCCATCAGCCGGGCGTTGATGGGCCGGCCGCGCCTGCTGCTGCTCGACGAGCCGTCCATGGGGCTGGCGCCCCTCCTGGTCGAGGAAGTCTTCAACGT
>CBFGXR010000013.1:0-15722 GCA_965652675.1 uncultured Castellaniella sp. | reverse complement strand
CAGGCCGGCCAGCGCCAGCCCCGGAACGATGCCCGCCAGGTAGAGCTTGGGCACCGACATGTTGGTGAGCACGCCGTAGATCACGAGGTTGATGTACGGTGGGATCAGGATGCCCAGCGTGCGGCCGGCCGCGATGCTGCCGAGGAACAGCGAAGGGTTGTAGCCTTGTTTTTTGATCTGCGGGATGGCGACCGTGCCGACGGTGGCCGCCGTGGCCACGCTGGAACCGGACGTGGCGGCGAACAGCGCGCTCGCGCCGATGTTGGCGTGCATCAGGCCGCCCGGCAGCCACGACAGCCACAGGCTCATGGCGCCGTACATGCTTTCGGCCATGCCCGAGCGCAGCAGGATCTCGCCCAGCAGGATGAACAGCGGGATGGCGACCATCAGGAATTCGTTGCTGGTGCTCCAGGACACTTCGCCCATGGCCTGGGTGAGCGGCAGCATCGAATACAGGGGGTCCAGGATCAGGCCGAGCACGCCAAGCGCGGCGCCGACCGGGATGCTCAGGCCCAGCAGGGCGAGCAGGAGGATGAGGGCGGTGGCGATCATGACGCGTCTCCTTCGACCAGCCGCTTGCCGGCTTCGGCCTCGGCGTCGGCTTCTTCCTTGGTGCTGCGCACGCCGCAGATGTCGCGCACGGTGCGCAGGTCACCCGTCACCAGGGCCACGGTCGAACGCAGCAGCATCAGGGCCAGCACCACGCACAGCCACAGCAGGCCCGCGACCCACAGGGTCTGCGGGATCCACAGCGGCGTGGCGAAGGTCGTGTTGGCGGTCGACTGGTTGTCCCAGGACAGGCCGGCGACCGTGGCGGCGTAGCGGGTCCAGTACACGATGAACACGCCCAGGACGACGAGCGCGAGCCAGTCGAAGACGGCGCCGACGCGCGGCGGCAGGTACTGGTACAGCGCGTCGATGCGGATGTTGGCGCGCTGCAGGGTGGCGAACGACAGCGCCCAGGAGATGCTGATGGCGAAGGCGTAGCCGGACAGCTCGTCGGCGCCGCCCAGGGGTTTGCCCAGGAAATAGCGCGCCAGCACGTCGCCCGTGATGTAGAGGGCGCTGGCCAGGGTCAGGCCGCCGGCCACCCAGATGGCGGCGCGGGAGAGCGCGTTGGCCCGGCGCAGCAGGCCGTCGAGTGCGCGGTATCGGTCGGATGTGTTCATGATGGGTCCGGAGTCGGGGCGGCCGGCGGAGCACCGCCGGCCGCGGGTCTGGGGCCGCGGCGCGGGCCGCGCCCGCTTACTTGGACGCGGTGACGCCCACGATCTTGCCGATCGTGCCGTTGAAGTCCTGGACGCATTGCGCGGAGCAGCGCGCGGCCCACTTCGGCACGATGGTCTCGGCCAGAACCTTCTTGAGCAGCGCCTGATCGGCCTCGGAGGGCTGGACCAGCGTCATCTTGCCCTTGACCGCCTGCTTGCAGCCGGCGGCGCCGGTGTTGCAGTCGTAGCCCTGCTGCGTCTCGGCGGCGGCGTCGGCCCAGATCTTCTCGAACATCACGTCCAGGTTCTTCTGCAGGAAATCGCGGACCTTGGGATCGAGCTTGTTCCAGTACGCCTTGTTGGCGGCGTGGATCTGCTGGTTCCAGTTGATCGGCAGGGCGTACAGGTGCGTGCTGACCTCGTACCACTTGGCCGAATAGCCCGACATCGAGCCCGTGATGGCGCAGTCGACCACGCCGTTCTGCAGGGCCGGCACGACCTCGCCGAAGGGCAGGGTCACGCTGCTGCCGCCGAAGGCCTCGACGAATTCGGCCTGGGTGCGGCTGCTGGTGCGTACCTTCTTGCCCTTGAGGTCGGCCAGGCCGTTCATCGCGCCGTTGCAGAACAGCACCTGAGCGGGGTAGGAGGAGAAGCCGAGCACCTTGATGTTCTGCTTGTCGTAGAAGGCCTCGTAGGCCGGCGTGTAGGCGTCGGTCACCTGCTTGGCGATGGCGGCGGTGGGCGCCAGGCCGGCCAGGTCGATGGCCTCGTTGATGGGGTTGTCGCTGGCGAAGTAGGCCAGGGTCGAGGTGCCGACCGGAATCACGCCCTGGGACATCAGGCGCAGCATTTCCGGACCCTTCAGGCCCATCTCGTTGAAGCCCTTGATGGTGGCCGTGACCTGGCCGTTCGACAGCTCGGGCACGGTCTTGGTCCAGAAGGGCTGTTCGAAGTTCTGGTAGAGCGTCAGGTTGCTGAGCGCGCCCGCGACCTGGATCTGGGTCTTGGGCAGGCCGTCCACCTTGTCTTGCGCGACGGCGGCGGAGGCGAGCAGGACGGCGCCTGCGGTGAGCGTGATGGTGGCCAGGTGCTTCATGGGGTCTCCTCGGGATGTCGAGTGCTTTGAGTGGATGACACCCCCTGATTGCAGCTTGGAGGCCCCCGCCGCGTCCAATCATCAATCGGCATGCCTGGTCATAATGAATCTTTATCGATTCATCTTAATTTGTTGTTTTTAAGGAGATTTAATGTATTTTCCTGAGCATTTCGTCCGGCGATTTCCGGGAGAGGGCTAGGGTTATCACTGATCCTTCCTGGCCCCCGCCTGGCGCGCGATTTCCTGCGCCAGCCGCGCGACGGTCAGGGCCGTATGGCTGTCGGGCGTGTCCAGCCAGCAGGCGTGGAAATCGATGTCGGGCAGGGTGCTGTCGGTGCGCAGGATGCGCAGTTTGCCCTGTTCCAGTTCCTCGGCGATCACGGCGGGCGCGATCACGCAGGGCCCCATGCCGTGGCGCGCCATGTGGACGATGGTGCTGAGCGACGCGCTGCCGTACAGGCGGGGTTCCTTGATGCCCGCCTCCTGCAGGATGCGCTTGACCGCGTGGTGCGGCCTGCTGGCCGGCGGATAGGTGATGATGGGGTAGGCCGCCAGTTCCCCCGCCTTGACGGTGCGGCCGTGCAGACGCAGGCTGGGGCTGGCGACCCAGGCCAGGGAATAGTCCCAGAGGTGCAGGCTGTGTTCGCGCGGATCCTGCGACGTCCCCACCAGCATGGCCAGGTCGATCTGGTGTGACAACAATTGCGCGCGCAGCACGTGGCTGGTGTCCACCTGCAGCTCCACCACCAGCGCCGGATGCCGCTGGTGCAGCCGTTCGAGCAGTTCCGGCAGCCAGGTGTGCACCAGGGTTTCGGCCACGCCCAGCCGGAACAGTCCGCGCACCGGGGACGCCTGCCGGGCGGCCGTCAGCATCTCGGTGCGCATGTCGATGATGCGGCGGGCGTGGGACAGCAGTTCCTGGCCCTTTTCCGTCAGCCGGATGCCGCGCGCGCTGCGTTCGAACAGCCGCACGGACAGCGACGACTCCAGCGCCGCGATGCGCTGCGAGATCGCCGGCTGCGTGGTGTGGAGCTTTTCCGCGGCGATCCGGAAGCTCTCGACCTCGGCGACCCATACGAAGGCTTCGATGTGCTTGAAATCCATGATTGATCGCGGCGGGAATCCCCTACCCGCGGGTGGGGGAGGATGTCAATGGGCGGGGTACAATCGCAGTTTCCTCCGGGCCGGGCCCAGACCCCGCCTTTCGATACACAAGGATAATCGAATTCATGGCACTGCAATGCGGCATCGTTGGCCTGCCCAACGTCGGCAAATCCACCCTGTTCAACGCCCTGACCAAGGCCGGCATCGCGGCGGAGAACTACCCGTTCTGCACCATCGAGCCCAATGTCGGCGTGGTCGAGGTCCCGGATCCGCGCCTGGCGCAGCTGTCGGCCATCGTGAAACCTGAACGCGTCGTGCCCGCCGTGGTCGAATTCGTCGACATCGCCGGCCTGGTGGCGGGCGCGTCCAAGGGCGAAGGCCTGGGCAACCAGTTCCTGGCCAACATCCGCGAGACCGACGCCATCGTCCACGTCGTGCGCTGCTTCGAGGACGAGAACGTCATCCACGTCGCCGGCCGCGTGAATCCGGTGTCCGACATCGAGGTCATCAACACCGAACTGGCCCTGGCCGACCTGGCCACGGCCGACAAGGCCCTGCAGAAGAACCGCAAGCTGGCCAATTCCGGCGACAAGGACGCCATCCGCCTGGCCGCCCTGCTGGAACGCATCGTGGCGGTCCTGGACCAGGGCAAGTCCGTGCGCGGCCTGGGCCTGGACGAGGACGAGCAGGCGTTGGTCAAGAGCTATTGCTTCATCACCGCCAAACGCACCATGTACGTCGCCAACGTCAAGGACGATGGCTTCACGGACAATCCGCACCTGAAGGCGGTGCAAGACTACGCGGCGGCCGAACACGCCCCCGTGGTCGCCGTCTGCGCCGCCATCGAGGCCGAGATCTCCGAGCTGGACGACGAGGACAAGGCCGTGTTCCTGGAGGACATGGGCATGACCGAGCCCGGCCTGGACCGCGTCATCCGCGCGGGCTACGACCTGTTGGGCCTGCAGACCTACTTCACCGCCGGCGTGAAGGAAGTCCGCGCCTGGACGATCCATCAAGGAGACACGGCTCCGCAGGCCGCAGGCGTGATCCACGGCGACTTCGAACGCGGCTTCATCCGCGCCCAGACCATCGGCTTCGACGATTTCATCGCCTGCAAGGGCGAGCAGGGGGCGAAGGAAGCCGGGAAGATGCGGGCGGAAGGGAAGGAGTACGTGGTGAAGGATGGGGATGTGATGAATTTTTTGTTCAATGTGTGAATGGGGTAATCGGGTGGGGGTAATGGAGTGTTTTTCGAAGTAACCCCTCATTTGGATAGCTTGTGAGGTACAGATCGATGCGCTCACTTACCGTCGAGCATCTCACTGCGCTTCGCTCTGATGTCATTCAGGGAACGACATTGCGCTCCCTGGGAGATTGTCAGGGTAAACAGCTGTTTTATGTTGCGCAATCTCCCGAGACTCTTAAGGATTTGCGCCAGGCTGTGGGGATTGAGCCCCCTGAGTCCTCCAAATGGTTGGAAAGTGTCATCGCACCCTCACGGTTGAGGTCTCTGGCTATCCGTAATGCAATGCCGAAGAGCCACTCCGGGCAGAAGATCGCCGACTACCGCGATGCCTTGACGCTGATCCGCGAATCCGCCAGGCACATTCATACTGTGTCCTCTGCTGGGCCACGACGCGTCGGGCGGAAATGATGTTTTCCAGTATATCGCCAACACCTCGACGGAGCCTGTAGAGGCGTTAACGTATTTTAAGCAGTTCAGGCTCTTTTCGGATAGTGTCACGGTCTTCTCGTCATCGCGTGCGTACGGGGTAGGTGCCATTTATGCGAAGGTTTGATGTATATACAGATCTCCGCCGGCTTTGACGACAAGCGATAGGTAGGAACCAGGAGAATTGCATCAATGTTTACTCACTTACGCATTAAAAATTTCAAAGCATGGAAGGATACTGGGCCAATACGCTTGGCTCCGCTCACTGTGCTCTTTGGCGCCAACAGTGCAGGAAAGAGCAGCCTGGGCCACCTACTACTGGCTTTGCAGCAAACAGCGCGCTCTACAGATCGTAAGCGTGCGCTGCATCTGGGGGATGCCTCCTCATTGATCGACTTGGGTACGTTTACTGATTGTCTGCATGGGCATGATTTGACGCAATCACTTTCGTTTGAATTGGGTTGGACGTTACCCAAGACTATGGATGTGCGCGACCCATTGCAAGCCGAAGTCCGCTATCAGGGTGATCACATGCGACTGGATGTGGCACTGGCTGCCAACAAGGCACAGCAACCGGAGGTTCAGACACTGCGCTACGCCTTGAGTGCTGGGGATGATGAGGTGCTCGATGTTTCACTTGAGCGCGATGAGAAACGTAAGCTCCATTTGACATCACATCTCTACGGTTTCAAGATGGCCGACGGTCGCAAATGGCCGCTGGAAGAGCCAGAGAAGTTCTATCGGCTATCCGACACCAGCATGGCTAGGTACAAAAACGCTGGTTTTCTGGCGGATTTCGCGCTGGCCACAGACGCCATGCTGGAGCGTATCTCTTACTTGGGACCTCTACGCAGCCATCCACAGCGTATTTACCAATGGTCGGGTGATACGCCTGCCAGCGTCGGGCAAATGGGTGAATATGCAGTGGCGGCCATTTTGGCTGCTGAAGGAGAAGGCCGGCGGCTGAACAGGCAGGTCGGACATCACACCAAGGGCTTCGCCGAGTTCATCGCTGCATGGCTCAAAGACTTGGGTGTTATTCAAGGGTTTTCCGTGCGTCCCGTAGCGGCGGGACGCAAAGAATACGAGGTTCTGGTGAGAACTCATATCAAAGCACCTGAGGTCAAGATAACTGACGTTGGCTTTGGGATTTCTCAGGTGCTGCCGGCTTTGGTGCAAGCGTTCTACTGCCCGCCGCACTCCACCGTATGGATGGAACAACCAGAGATCCATCTGCATCCACAAGTTCAGGCCGAACTGGCCGACGTTTTCATTTCTGCTACCCAGTCCCGCGAGGGGGGGAGGCCCCGCGATGTGCAGTTGATCGTGGAAAGCCACTCTGAGCATTTCCTGAACCGCTTGCAGCGTCGAGTTGCTGAAGGTGCTGTTAAGCCTGATGACGTGGCAGTGTACTTTTGCCGCCGCGCTGATTCAGCTACCGAGTTGGAGCCGCTAAAGCTCAACATGTTTGGCGAAATTGAAAATTGGCCTGAGAACTTTTTTGGTGACGAGATGGCCGATATCGCGGGGCGGACTTTGGCCGCCATGAAGCGCAAAAAGGAGATCGGTCCGCAAGGTGGTGCGCTGTGAGAACGGTAATTGATACTAATGTGCTCCTGGTCGCCAACGGTCAACATGCGGATGTTTCGGAGGATTGTGTGATTGCATGTGTGACGCGCTTGCAATCGGTCCAAAAATCGGGAGTTGTAGTCATCGATGATGGCTATCGTCTCGTGGGGGAGTATTGCCATAAAACCAGCCTGACGCCTCCGAAGGGGGTCGGAGATAAGTTCCTTAAATGGATGCTGCAGCACACAGGAACCTCAAGGGTAGAGCAAGTCAGTTTAAACGAAACTGCTCCAGACTGTTTTGCCGAATTTCCTGATCCGATGCTTGAGCCTCTATTTGATGCGCCGGATCGAAAGTTTGTTGCCGTAGCTCATGCTCATCCAGACAAACCCGATATCTTGCAAGCGGCAGATTGCAAGTGGCTGGATTGGTGGCCGGCTCTCCGGTCCAAAGGGGTCGAAGTTGATTTTCTATGTCCGGTTGACGCCTGCTTGTTTTACAGAAAGAAGTTTCCGAAGAACCCCGTGCCTCAGTTGCCGGATTAAAGGCCGTGGGTGCCGACTTCTTCCGTTTCCCCACCACCCCGCATCTCGCCTGGCTGGCCAGAGACGGCATGCCCCGCGACGACAAAGTGTTGCCACCCGCAGATGTGCAGACGCTGCTGTCCGGTGAGGTGGTCGTAGAGGAAAAGCTTGACGGTGCGAATCTCGGTCTGTCGCTGTTGCCCGATGGTACTCTACGTGTTCAGAATCGTGGCCAGTATCTGGAGGAACCCTACACTGGGCAGTTCGCCCGCTTGCCCGCCTGGCTTGTGCAGCATGAGAGCAGCTTGCGTGCCGTGCTGCGTCCCGATCTGATGTTGTTCGGCGAGTGGTGTGCCGCTCGCCATTCACTGGGCTACGACGCGTTGCCGGACTGGTTTTTGTTGTTTGATGTTTATGATCGCGGCAGGGGGCGTTTCTGGAGTACATCCCGCCGCAATGGGCTGGCTGCTGAAGCCAAGCTGTCCATTGTGCCGCTGATATTAAGATGCCGCACGACCTTGGTGGCGCTGAAGCAGTTGGTCATGGATACGCCCAGTCGCTACCGCGCCGGACTTCCGCTGGAAGGCGTAGTGGTGCGGCGAGAATCGAGCGAGTGGTGCGAGGCGCGTGCCAAGTTGGTGCGCCCTGATTTTGCCCAAACGATCGATACCCATTGGCGCAAGCGTGCTATTGAGTGGAATCGAGTGGATTGGGCGCAGTCGTGAATCATCTGTGACGCACACGGGGGGGCGGACGAAAACTTGTCCAACAGCGTGTTGGACACTTCATATCCCTGTGCAAGCCGTGATGTGAATAGGGCAATCGAGCCGCAGAAATGGGGTATTCACGAAGAAAATACCCCATTTCAGCCCGATGCCCTCCCAGCATGTGAGCGGCGAATAATCTCATAATCACCGCACTTGATGCGGTGAATCCCTTGTTCTTGCACCAAATCCACCCCATAATCACCGCATGAATAGCGGTGATTACCTCTACATCTGGCAAGCGCCGGATTGGCCGGATTGGCGCTACGACCTGCGGGTGCTGGCCGAACCCCTGGCGCAGGTCAGCCGTGCGCAGGGCCTGCTCCTGGGGCGCCTCGCCGACGTCGGCCTGAACTTGCGCGACGAAGCCAGTCTGGCTGCATTAACGGACGACGTGCTCAAGACCAACGAGATCGAAGGCGAGCATTTGAACGCCGCTTCGGTGCGCTCGTCGCTTGCGCGCCGTCTCGGAGTGGATATCGGAGCGCTGGCCCCGGCCGATCGGCATGTGGAAGGTGTCGTGGAGATGGTGCTCGACGCCACAGCCCGCAGCGCCGACCCGCTGACGGCCGAGCGCTTGTTCGGGTGGCATGCCGCGTTGTTCCCGACGGGGTATTCAGGCCTGAGCCGGATCGTCACTGGCGCCTGGCGGGATGATGCGCATGGGCCGATGCGGGTGGTGTCGGGACCTGTAGGACGCCAGAAAGTCCACTACGAGGCGCCTGCGGCGCAGCGCCTGCCGGCGGAGATGGCCCGGTTTCTGCAATGGGTGAACCAGCCCGATGCGGCCGAACCTGCACTGATTCGCGCCGGGCTGGGGCATGTCTGGTTCGTGACCCTGCATCCGTTTGACGATGGCAATGGTCGTGTGGCGCGCGCCATCGGCGACTTGTTGCTGGCCCGGGCCGATGGCAGTCCGCAACGCTTCTATAGCCTGTCGGCGCAGATTCGGCGTGAACGCAAGGCTTATTACGACATCCTGGAGCGCACGCAAAAGGGGACGCTGGACGTGACCGAGTGGCTGCTGTGGTTCCTGCGAATGCTGGATGAGGCGGTAGGTCATGCGCATCGGTCGCTGGACGCCGTATTGGACAAGGCGAGATTCTAGCAGCGCGTGTCGGGCGCCTCGCTCAACGCCCGGCAAGTGCGGGTGCTGAACCGCCTGCTCGACGGTTTCGAGGGCAAACTGACCAGCGGAAAATGGGCGGCGCTCGCGAAGTGCTCTTCCGATACCGCGTTGCGCGACATCCATGAACTGGTCGCCATGGGCGTATTGCAGCGCTCGGAGGCGGGCGGCCGCAGCACCAGCTACACCCTCAAGCCACCCCATTCCCCCCATGCGCCCTGAACCCGGGCCGCTCCTCCAGCCGCCGGCAGTACGCCTCGACCGCCAGCAGCGGTGGATGGTCGAAGGGCGTCTCGAACCAGCGATTCACGGACAGCCCGATGGCGATGTCGGCCAGGCTGAAATCGGCGCCGGCCACGAAGGCTCCGGTCTCGGTCAGGCGGCCGTCCAGGATTTTCATGAAGCCGGCCCAGGCTTGCAGGGATGCCCTGATTTGAAAAGCGTCCACATGCTCGGGTGACCGCCGCACCAGCGCCATGAACGCGTAGCTCCAGGCCCGGTTCAGGTCGGAGGCCTGCCAGTCCAGCCACTGGTCCACCCGGGCACGTGCCCGGGCCTCGCTCGGGTACAGGACCTCGTCGCCCTGGCGGTTGGCGAGATAGCGGATGATGCTGTTCGATTCCCAGAGCACGAAATCCCCGTCGATCAGCACCGGCACCATCGCGTTGGGATTGAGCGCCCTGAACGCGTCGGTCCGCGTGTCGCGGAACCCCGTGCCCCAGTCCTCCTGCCGCCAGTCCAGGCCGAGTTCGTCGCAGGTCCACATGACCTTGCGGACGTTGATGGAGGCGCGTTTTCCGAGAAGGGTCAGCATGGCGGGTCGGTCCGGGCGGGTGATTGCGAGGTGTCGGACATGAGCTTACCCCGGGCTGCGGGTGCAAGGAGATTGTCAGCGATCGGGCCGCGCCAACTGTTAATCTAGCGCTTGCGGGCGAACGCGCCCGTGCGCATATTCCCAGGCCTTCCCCCATGCCCGCCTCTCCCGCTCCAGCCTCCCCCTCGGACGACTATTACCGCCTGACCGTGCCCCTGCTGCTGACCGTGGCGCTGGTGGGCGTGTTCGCCTTCATCCAGGTGTATTCGGTGCAGTCGATCCTGCCCGAATTGCAGCGGGACTTGAACGCGTCGGTGATCGAGATCGGCAATGCCGTGGGGATGACGGTGCTGGCGGTGGCGCTGATCTCGCCCTTCATCGGCATGCTGTCCGACGCCCTGGGGCGCAAATGGCTGATCACGGTGTCGGTGTTCGCGCTGGCCGTGCCCACGGCGCTGATGACGCAGGTGCAGTCCGTGCACGGACTGCTGGTGCTGCGCTTTTTGCAGGGGCTGGCCGTGCCGGGCGTGTCGGTGGTGGCGATCGCCTATATCGGCGAAGAATTCCGCGGCGCCGCGATGGTGCGGCTGATCACCGGCTACGTCACCGGTTCCGTGCTGGGCGGTTTCATGGGGCGTTTCCTGATGGGGCACCTGACCGAGGTCATGGACTGGCGCCCGGCGTTCGGCGCGATGGCGGTGATCAATCTGGCGGGCGCCTGGCTGGTGTGGCGCGGCCTGCCGCCTTCGCGCCATTTCGTGGCCAATACCCGGGTCGCCGACAATCTGGCGACGCTGGGCCGGCTGCTGCGCAACCCCGCTTTGCAGGTGGCGTGTTCGCTGGGTTTCACGGTGTTCTTCGCCCTGGTCGGGCTGTTCACGTTCGTCAATCTGCACCTGGCGGCGGAACCGTACCGCTTCAGCTCGGGCGATCTGGCCAATATCTTCTGTGTCTATCTGCTGGGGGTGGTGGTGACGCCGCTGGCGGGGCAGGTGATTCCGCGCATCGGTTCGCGGCGCACGGTGCTGGCGGCGGTGGCCGTGTCGGCGCTGGGCGTGCTGGGATCGCTGGCGGCGCCGGTCTGGTGCGTGGTGACCGCGCTGGCGGTGGCGGCCTGCGGGGTGTTCGTGACGCAGTCGGCGACGATGAGTTTCATCGCCCATCGGGTCACCAGCGGCCGCTCGCTGGCCAGCGGCCTGTACTATGGGGCGTATTATTGCGGCGGTTTCGCGGGCGCCTGGGGGTGCGGCGTCGCCTATACCCTGGGGGGCTGGCCCGGCACCGTGGCCACGTTGTGCGCCGTGCAGGTGCTGGGATGGCTGATCGCCTGGCGCTTCATGCCCGGCCTGGCGCAGCCCCTCGGTTCGGGCGAGCCGCCGCGTACCGAATGATCCGCATGTCCGTATCCTGAAAACTGTGATGAACCCGTCCGCTGCGTCCGCCGAACTGCCCGTCGATCTGATCGAGTTCCTGCCGTGTCCCACGCCCGCCGCCTGGGTCGAGGCCGCACTGGCGCATCAGGACGTGCTGCTGCTCGACCACCGCAATTGCGAACTGAAGGCGGCCGCGACCGCGATGAGCCTGATCGCGCGCTATGGCCAGGATGCCGAGCTGTCGGCGGCTCTGTCGAAGCTCGCCCGCGAAGAACTGGTGCATCATGAGCAGGTGCTGCGTCTCCTGAAGCGGCGCGGCGTCGCGCTGCGGCCGCTGACGGCCAGCCGCTATGCCTCCGGACTGCGGACGGCGGTGCGCACCCATGAACCCGCGAAGCGGGTCGACACCCTGATCGTCGGGGCCTTCATCGAGGCCCGTTCCTGCGAACGGTTCGCCGCGCTGGTGCCGCACCTGGACGAGGAACTGGCCGTGTTCTACGCCGGACTGCTGCAATCCGAAAGCCGCCACTACCAGGGCTATCTGCAGTTCGCCCGGCGCTTCGGCGAGGCCCGCGACGTGGACCGCGCGGTGATCCGCATCCGCGAAACGGAACGGGCACTGATCGAATCGCCGGATGCGGAATTCCGCTTCCACAGCGGTTGTCCGGCCGACGGCGCGGCGACCTGATCGCATGCCGTCCGGGCTTGATCCGGACCGGAGCGCCACGCCGCCCGCCTACATCCCCGAACTGCCGACCTTGGCCGCCAGGCCCAGCAGCACCACGCCGATGGCGCGGTCGAACCAGCGCAGGCGGGTGCGCAGCCATTGCAGCATGCGCGGGGCCGAGAACAGCGTGGCCACCAGGGCGAACCACAGCAGGGATTCGGCCACCAGCAGGGTCCAGACGATGGCCAGATGCGCGCCGCCCAGGTCCGGCGTGACCGCCTGGGACAGGATGGAGCCGAAATACAGCATGGCCTTGGGGTTGAGCAGGTTGGTGAAGAACCCGGTCACGTAGGCGCGTCGCCCGCCCAGGGCGGCGGAGCCCGATTCGGGCATGTGGCCCTTGGAGCGCAGGCACTGGATGCCCAGCCACATCAGGTAGAGCGCGCCGGCGATGGACAGGGCGCGCGACAGGCCCGGCAGGGCGGCCAGCACCAGCGTCAGGCCCAGCAGGCTGACCAGGGTGTAGACGCCGATGGCGCTGGCGACCCCGGCCGCCGCCCACAGGCCGGCGCGCCGGCCCGACACGATGGACAGGCGGGTGACGATGGCGAAGTCGGGGCCGGGCGAGACCAGGGCCACGGCGTGGATCGTGATGACGAGCAGCAGGGTATGCAGGAACATGGGAGCCGTCCGGGTGTGGCGGGGGAAACTGGATCGATTGTCGCGCAAACCGGCGGGCGGCGCACCGGTTCGACGGGACCGATGCGCCGGGATGGCGGATGCCGGTTCAGGCCGCCGGTTCGGGCCAGGCCATGCAGGCGCCCAGGATGCGGACGTGCCCCTGGGCGTCCAGCGGCGGGGCCGTGAGCGACGGCATGCGCAGGTCCAGGCGCATGTCCCCCAGGGCCAGGCCGACCAGGGTGTGATCGCCGCGAAACGAATGGCGGACCACCCGGGCGGGGACGCCCGGCCCGTCCGCTTGCCACTGGACCTGTTCGGGGCGCACCATGACCGTGGCCGTGCCGTCCGGGACCTCGGCGCTGCCGTGCAGCGGCAGCTCGCCCATCGCGCAGGCCGCCGTGCGCGCCCGGCAGCGGCCGGGCAGGAAGATCGCGGCCCCCGTCAGACGCGCCACGGCCGGACTGGCCGGTTGCCAGTAGACGGCCTCCGGTCGGGCACACTGCATGATGACGCCCCCCTGCATGACGGCCAACTGGTCGGAGACGGCGAAGGCCTCGCCCGGGTCGTGGGTCACCAGGATCGTGGTGGTGCCCGTGTCGCGCAGCACGCCGACCACGTCTTCGCACATGCTGCGGCGCAGATCCAGGTCCAGCGCATTGAAGGGTTCGTCCAGCAGTACCAGGGCCGGGTCCGGCGCCAGGGCCCGGGCCAGGGCGACGCGCTGCTGCTGGCCGCCGGACAGTTCGTGCGGGTAGCGCCGGCCCAGGCCGTCCAGGCCCGTCAGGGCCAGGACTTCGGCGATCCGGCGGCGCCGGTCGGCGTGGCGGGGCAGGCCAAAGCGGATGTTGCCCTCCACGGTCAGGTGCGGAAACAGGGTGCCTTCCTGCGGGACGTAGCCGATGCCCCGGCGCTCGGGCGGCACGAAGACCGTCGGCGAGGCCATGACATGTTCGCCGAAGGCGATGCGGCCCTGTTCCAGCGGCTCGAAGCCGGCGATCAGGCGCAGCAGGGTCGTCTTGCCGCAGCCGGAAGGCCCCAGCAGGGCCAGCACGGATCCCTGGGGGATGCGCAGTTCGATGCCGCGCAGGACTTCGGTGGCGCCGTAGCGCTTGTGCAGGTCGGCGATGACGATGTGGCTCATGGCGGGCTCAGTTTCTGTGGTGCAGCATGCGGCGGGTAAAGATCCAGACCGGCAGGATGGACACCAGCACCAGCAGGGCCGCGAACGGCGCGGCGGCGGCGTATTCGGCGTCCGCCGTGTAGGACCAGACCTCGGTGGCCAGGGTGACCGTGCCGGTTGGGGCCAGCATCAGCGTGGCGGCCAGTTCGCGGACGATCTCCAGCATCATCAGGGCCAGGGCGGCGCCGATGCCGGGCGCCATGGTGGGCAGCACGACGGAGACGAAGACCTGGAAGGGCCGCCGTCCCAGGCTGCGGGCGACCGCCTCGAACTGCGGCGGCACCAGTTCGGCCGAGGCGCGCAGCGACGATTGCGCCAGGGGCAGGAACAGGATCGCGTAGGCGGCCAGCAGGACGCCCAGCCCCTGGTACAGGGAAGGGATCAGCCGGATGGACAGGAAGACCAGCGCCAGGGCCACGACGACGCCGGGCAGGCCATGGACGATGTAGGGCAGCCGTTCGGCCAACTGGGCCAGGCGGCCCCGGTGGCGCACGGACAGCAGCACCAGGGGGATGGCCAGCAGGCTGGTCAGGATCGCGCCTGACAAGGCCAGGCCCAGGGTGCCCTGGATGGCGGGACCGATCTGCGCATACCCGGCGCCGGCGGACCGCCCCTGCGCCAGCCAGTAGGCCAGGGTGGCGAGGGGGACGCCCAGGGACAGCAGGCCCAGCAGGCCGAAGGCCGCCAGGATGGGCAGGGTGGCGCGCCCCAGTCGGGCGGGGCGTGCGACGCGCGCGCTGCCGCGGCCCGTCCGGGCGAGGCGCCGTCGGCCGCGCAGGCGCATTTCCGCCCAGGCGGCCGGGATGCACAGCAGCATCAGCACGATGGACTGCAGGGCGGCCGAGGCGCTGTCGAACTGCAGCTCGTAGGATTCGAAGATGGCGGTGGTGAAGGTCTGCACGCGCAGCAGCGCGAGGGCGCCGAATTCGGCGAACATGTGCGTCAGCACCAGCAGCGAGCCCCCGCCCAGGGCCGGCAGCAGCTGGGGCAGCAGGGCGTGGGCGAAGGTCCGCCAGGGACCGTGGCCCAGCGAGCGGGCCACGTCCTCGCAGCCCGGGTCGGTGCCGCGCAGGGCGGCGGCCACGGGCAGGTAGACCAGCGGATAGGTGGACAGGGCCAGGATGAAGATTGCGCCGCCCAGGTTCTGGAACGCGATGCCCAGCGATGACCAGGCATAGCTGGAGACGAAGGCGGGCACGGCCAGCGGCAGTCCGGCGGCGACGCGCCACCAGCGCCGGCCCGGCAGGTCGCTGCGTTCCACGCACCAGGCCACGGCCAGCCCGATCAGGGCGGCCAGCACCATGACGCCGATTGCCAGGGTCACCGTGTTGACCAGGAGTTCGGCGGTGCGGACGCGGAACAGTTCGTCGCGGATGCCGGCCAGGCCGGCCTGCCAGGCCCGCAGGGCCACGTACAGCAGGGGCAGCGCCACCAGGGCGACGGGCGCCAGCGCGGCGCCCGCCATCCAGCCGGACCTCGGGATGCCCCGCCGGCCCGTGGTCCGGCCGAGGATCGTCACGCCAGGCCGGCTTCGCGGCGCAGGGCCAGCGCGTCGGCGGCGTCGCCCAGGTCGGCCGGACTGACGGGCGGCGGATTCAGGGCGTCGAAGGGCTTGAGGTCGAAGGGCGATTTCACGCCCGGACGCAGCGGGTATTCGGCCACGGTGTCGGCGATGGCTTCCTGGCCCGCCTGGCTGACCATGAAGGCCAGCAGTTGCCGGGCCGCGTCCTGGTTGCGTGCGGTCTTCAGGATGCCGGCGGCCGAGACGGTGATCAGGCCGCCCGGATCCTTCGGGCCGGCGTAGTGCAGGCCGGATTTCATCTTGTCGGCGCCGACTTCGGTGGCCACGATGTACCAGTAGTAGTTGTTGACCAGGGCCGTCGCGATCTCGCCGCGTTCCACGGCGCGCATGGCGGCCATGTTGCCGTTGTAGATGCGGCCGTA
>CBFGXR010000012.1:0-15880 GCA_965652675.1 uncultured Castellaniella sp. | reverse complement strand
AGTTTCTCAAATCCGGCTCGGATGAACCATGCATACAACCTATTGAAACTTCACATCTAGCTGGGACGTGCTCTGCAGGCCCGCGATGATGCGTAGCCCATTTTTGCGGCCTTTGGTCAGGCCCGCTTCCAATGATGGCAATGCCTCCAGGCTGGCCAGTTCGTCGATGAAGAGCCACCAACGCCTGCCGGTGCCCTCGGGCATGGATAGAATCGACGTGATGAAGACATCGGCCCAGGAAGACACCAGGGGCCGCATGGAGCTCATCATGTCTTCGCGCCAGTTGATGTACAGGTTGCCGCCGTCCGGCCTGTCGAGCCAGTCGCGGATGGAAAATGGCCCAGGCTTCATGCTGGTGTGTTCAGACAACTTGTTGGAGAGCACAAACCGGGCCGATG
Organism: uncultured Castellaniella sp.; assembly: GCA_965652675.1. Taxonomy (GTDB): domain Bacteria; phylum Pseudomonadota; class Gammaproteobacteria; order Burkholderiales; family Burkholderiaceae_B; genus Castellaniella. Next base: position 15,482 of record CBFGXR010000012.1, on the reverse strand, counting down.
ACAGAGCCTTGCCAGCTTCGCTGGAGCCGACAAACAGGGATTCGGCGAGCGTGCCGTCCAGGAACTGTTTGAGCACCTTCGGATCCTCGATGGTGCACAGTCGGAACAGATCCATGATGCTGGCCTCCGTTCCCTGCAGCTGGTGCAGCTTCTTTGCGGTTTCACGCAGCAGCAGCCGCCCGAAGTCATTCCATTCCTCTGCATTCTTGTCCTGGCTCATGGGCACCAGGGAATGCGCCAGACGCTTCCAGTCGTAGTCGGCGCGGACTTCGTTGAAGAAGGACCAGCCCTCACTTCTGGCATCGTAGGGGTTCAGGATCACGTCACCCGGTTGCCAGAATTTGCTCAGCAGATCGCCGTTGGGGTCGATGACGATCATGCGGTCATTGCGCATGGGCGGCTGGCTGGGCATGTGGTGCCGTTGATGGCGGGATCGCGCCAGGACGGACGCCGCCATATTGCGCAGCAGCACCGACTTGCCCGACCCTGTGGCACCGCTGACCAGCAGGTGCAGGTTTTCGTTCGCGGTGGGCATGGGGATGCCTGCCACATCGATCTGTTGCTTGCCGGGTTCTGTGCAGAGCTTCGCCAGGTGTTTGGCCGTCGTCATCCGGGTGCCGCGCACGAAGCGCTTGTAGGCAGCGCCTTCGAAGCCTTCGGTTTTCGCGGTGCGGCCGATGAACAGGATCAACGCCAGAGCCAGCACCAGTCCGACACCCAGTGCCCCGTAGAGCAGGGGATAGCCTGGGGTGAGCTTCACGAAATGCCAGGCCATCTGGCGGTTCCAGTCGTGCCAGGCGATGCCGCTGCCGTAGGTGGCGGCGGTCATCCAGGCTCCGATGGGAAAGAGCGCCAGGGAGAAGGCGGCAATGCGCCGCCGGGTGATAGGGGAGGTCAAGGTAGACATGGGAGCCTTCGTGGAATCAGGGGATCAGCCACTGGCCTAGCGCCAGGCCAGCGAGCAGCCCGCCCAGCATACCGGCGGCAGCACCAATGACCACGGCGATGATCGCCATGCGTCGGGCTGACTGGTGCGTGATGCGGGCGCACTGGGTTGCCTCCTGGGCCAAGTGATCCAGCCGGGTGCCGGTTGCGTCCAGCATGGCCCGAATGGCCTGCTGATGCTGCTGGTGGATGGGCTTGGCGGTGGTTTCCAGGGTGTTCGTGAGTTGCCGAGCCAGTTGCTGGGGCAGGACCTGCTGGGTGTTGGCCACGGCCTGGATTTGCTGTTGGGCAGCATCCAGGCTGGTGCTGACGGTTTCGAGCCGATCCACAAGGCTGGCGACTTCGCCCAGCACGTCGTGGTACAGCAGATCCAGCTTCGTGCGGGCGTGGCCCAGCGCCGGGCCTGGGGTTTGGGGCGTGTCCATGGCGGGATCAGGCAAAGAGCGCCGCAAAGGCCGCATTCATCTGCCGGTCCACCGGCTGGGCCAGGGCGCGTAAGGCGTGCCGGTTGGAAAGCTGGGAAATCCGCGCATGGTCGCTGCGGTCAGCGGCCTTTAAGAGTGCCCGGTAGTCCGTCTGGTCGGCCAGCACGTCGGCGAGCGTCGTGCGCAGATCGGCCAGCAGCTCGAAGACTTCGTTTTCGTAGATGGCGGCCTTGGGGTTGGCCTGCACTTCGCCCGTTTTGGCCGCATAGGCCAGGATCGAGGGGAATTCATCCTCAACGCTGGATTCCACCCTGTTGAAGAGGATGCGCACACGCTCGGGATCTACACCCAGCTCAGCCAGGGCAGTCACGGTCTTGATGGTTTCGCGCTGGGCCTTGCCGGTGTTGATGACCGGCAGCACGAAGCAGCTCATTTCCTCGTGAGCCCCTTCGTAGCGCATCATGTGGTTCAGAAAATCCTCGATGTTGCTGGCCCCTACGTCCACGATGGCATCGTCATGGGTCAGCAGTTCTCGAAAGAGCCTGCCGAAGTGTTCGCCGCGCAGTTGATCGACTTCCAGGCCGAGGTCTGCGCCAGTTTCGTTGGTGGACTCCACGGCAAAGATCTGGGCCCCGTTCATGCGGGGTGCCAGCAGGTGAGAGGCGACGACGGTCTTGCCGACCGATCCGGTGTAGTTCAGAACTGCGACTTTCATGGCTTCATTCCTTGTCGTGTTGGGTTTCGGTGTCATGCGATGCCTTGGCGCGGTTCGCCAGGCCTTCGCGGCGCAGGGCATCGAGGTCGATGCGCATGTCGCGGATCTTGCGCAGATCCCCAGGGGTTTGGATGCGATTGGGCCGCCCCTGGATGGCGTCCAGCGGTGGTGCAGAGGGTTTTGCGGCGGGTGTCGTGTCGGGCTCGACTGCGGGTGTGGTGGTCGCCTGGCTTGCTTCTTCGGCGGCCAACCGCCGTGCCTTGCGCCAGCGGCGCAGCGTGGTGATGTAGGTGTTGTGCCGCACTGGCAGGCCTGCGGCGGCCAGATCCTCCATGATGGCCGCGTGTGGCACGCCGGCAGCCACCTGGGGTTCGATGAGCGGGTAGAGCGCCCGCAGTTTCGCGGCCTGGCGCAGACGCGGATCCAGGCTTTCCAGCACGGCACGATAACGGGCGATGGGATCGGGTTTGAGCGGGTTGTCAGTCATGAAAGGCCTTGGGTGAGGATTCAGTGATGCAGGGCGGGCAGCACGGCGGCTTGCTTGCCGTCCAGCCAGGCCAGGCCTGCAGCGTGGGCTTCGTCGTAGGCACATTGATCGTCGGCAAAGCGCACGGACTGGCCACGGGCGGGGAAATGTCCGCAGCCGACTTCCTGGTTGTGATCGAGCAGGCGCAGCAGGTAGCCTTCGCCGTCGCCTTCGCGCGGCACGATCTCGAACGAGAAGCGCAGCCGGGCCTGGGCCAGCTCCATCTGGAACTGCCGGGCAACCGTCGGGATGCGGGCGGCCCAGTCGCCGCCGATGCGATCCAGCGCGTCGGCGATGCTGTAGCCGCGTTCCTGCAGCCAGGCGCTGCGATCCAGCACCAGGGCTGCGGTCAACGCTTCGCCCAGGCTCAGGGCTCCGATGCCTTCACGGGCAGCGCGGTGGGCGATGGCGAGCAGCCGGGTGTCGAGCTTGGTTTCGATGTTTTGGGACATAAGAACTCCTTGGCCCTGTGGCTTCAGGGCGATGACGATGGAGGGGAAAGAGGTCTTGCCCGAAAGGGCGGGTATTGGTCCGTTGCTGACCGATGCAGCCGTGCAAACGGCTGCGCTGCGTGGCAGGCTGAGATGGCCTGGGGATGAAGCGATCAGGTCTGATGGCAAACGGACTTATCCACAGGTCTTGCTGGTAGAAATAAGGTAGAAGAAAGGTAGAAGGCTTTTTGATGGCTGGAAAGCCCCTATCCATGCAGGTTTCCAGAAATCAGGCGCGATGTTATGACGATAAAGCGCGATGTTATGACGAAAACCCGCGATGTTATGACGATGCGGGCGCGATGTTATGACGACGGTCGGAAGTACTTATCCACAGGCTGAAAATCGGTCGTTTATTGACCAATTTTTGACCTGTTTTAGCCGCGTTCGAATCGCCAGGCGCGATGTTATGCCGATGGATTTTCAGCGATCCAGGCGGGTCCAGACCGCCTGTTCATGGCCTCGGGTGGCGGCCTCGATACGGGGTTCTGCGATCACTTCCAGGGCCTCCAGTTCGGCTAGGCTGCGCTCCAGTGTGGTGCGAAAATCTCGCAGGCGGCCGGTGTACTGGGCGCGTTCCTTCAGGATCTCCAGGCTGTACTTTTGCTGCGTATCGGCGGATGTGCCGATCAGGCGCTGCAGGCTTTTGGACAGGTCGTGGCGCATCTGCAGGCGTTTTGGCCAGTCCACCAGAGCGTATTCCCGATTGCTGAAGATCTGCGCCCAGCGGGGATCGGCATAGATCGTGTAGCTGCCGGTGCGTTCGTCGTAATCGAAGCCGCCGATCATGGCCAGTACGCGGGCCGATGGGTGGTTGCCGTAGCTGTACTTGACCGTGCCGTTTTTGCGCCGTGCCTCGATGCACAGGGTAAAGCGGGCCAGATCCTTCATACCCTCGTGTAGCCATTCATAGGCGCTGCCCCCGGTGGGCCTGCCCATGCCGCGCAGGAAATCTGCACGATTGATGGTGGGGGCGTCACCCGGCAAGGCGGTCGTCTGCAAGTACATGGCGTGCATCCAGATGTCGGCGTGATCCTCGGTCAACTGCTTGCCTGAGCCCTTGAGCAGGATGTTCGTGCCCTGCAGAAACACGGTGTCATCGTGCAGTGCTCGCCAGCCCCGGCGCACGGGCGCGAAGATGGCGCTACGGGCGATGTAGTTGGGAATGGCGCGGGCTGTCTCATTGATGCCTGGCACGATGAAGGGGGCCGGGGTGTGGGCCTCCTTTTCAGCGACGGCGGCAAGGGCCTGCTGGGCCTTTTGCTGGGCGCGTTGCATGGCAGCCGACAGGCGCAGCAGGTTGCTGTCGTTGCGAAAGGGCAGGCGTGTGGATGTGGACATGAAAATACTCCAGACAGGCCCGGATAAGGCCTGCCTGGTCGTGTGCAGCGCCTCACACGGGTACAGGGGGGGTATGGCCAGCAGAGCAGGCTGCGTGGCCGTGGATGAATGAGAGGGCGGGTTGGCTTACCCAGGCCCAAGCCGCCGCGGCTCGAACCACAGTTCCTTCAACCGGAACCGCTCGAAATACAGCACGATGTCCACGGTCTGGCGCAGGAAGGCCTGGATGGTGGCCAGATCCAGGTTTCCACCCGTGGACGACTGTTTGATGAGTACAGCCAGTCGGTCGAACGTATCGGCCGCACCGTTGGCGTGGGTGGTCGTGACCGACCCAGGATGGCCGGTGTTCAGCGCCGCCAGGTAATCCCAGGTTTCGGGTCCGCGCAGCTCGGCCAGAAAGATCCGATCCGGGGACAGGCGCATGCAGGCGGCCAGGCTGTCGGTGGCCGAGACACGGCCCCGCGTGCCGCCGTACATCAAGTGGATGCGGTTGCGGTGGCGTGGGAGGACCAGTTCATGCACATCCTCGATGGTGATGAGTCTTTCATCGACGGGCACCCTGTCGATGAGCGAGCGGGCAAAGGTGGTCTTGCCCGACCCCGTGGCCCCGGCTACGACCAGGTTCTTGCGCGCCTGAATGGCCGTGTGCAGGAAGGCGGGGATGTCGCCAGCGGATTTGAGCGCCATGAGCTGCTGGTCCGTCGCAGACAGGCTACCCGCTTCGCGTTGCGCCGACGCACCACCGAATAGTCCGGGAATGTCCGGATAAGTCCAAAAAGCCTGTAAGAATCAATGTCTTGCGGGCTTTTTTGTCGTCTGTGGTGTCCAGGATGATCCTGGCTGATCCAGCACGATCCACGATTTTTAGGGACTCTTTTTCAGTTCTGATTGAGCGCGAGCATGTTTTCGATCAGGCGGATCATCACATCCTTGGCCTTCGGATCAGATTCAGCCACCAGCAAAGCCAGGGCGGCCAGGCCGACATCATTGATGACTGGCTCGCCATCACGTTGCAGGCGGCCGTTGCGGGCCAGAAAATCGACGAACAGATAGGAGCCGATGCGCTTGTTGCCATCCGAAAACGGATGGTTCTTGATGATGAAGTACAGCAGGTGTGCCGCTTTGGATTCCACCGTGGGGTACGCGGGCTTCGGCGGGTGAGGGCAGTGTGCCACCAAGACTGCCTGCCGGTTGGCTCAATAGGCCTTCGTCATAGCGCTGCAGCCACAGGAAGGTGTGGGTGTACCAGGCGATGACGTCCACCAGGCCGCGCCCCTGGTCGGTGGTCAGGGCATCACCGGCTGCGGCCTTCTTTACCAGCGTCAGGGCGGCTTCCAGTTCGGCTGCATTTTGCTCGAAGCGTTGGTGATTGAGGGTGTAGCCTTGTGTCAGGTGCTCGCGCAAAGTTCGTGTGGCCCATTGGCGAAAGCGGGTGCCTTGCTGTGATCTGACGCGATAGCCAACGGAGATAATGACGTCCAAGTTGTAATGCACGATATCGCGTTGTACCTGGCGCTGGCCCTCCTGGCGAACTATCCGGAATTTCCGGATAGTTGCTTCCTGCTCAAGTTCGCTTTCCAGGTACACGTTCTGAATGTGCTCATTGACAGTCCGGAGATCTTTGCCAAAAAGCTCGGCCATCTGCGACTGTGAGAGCCAGACGGTCTCGCTCTCCAACCGCACTTCCACCTGCCCGGCGTCACCTTTCCAGCACAGAGCAGGCCCCGACCCCGGGTCGCATCACTTTTTTTCCTCCGCCCCCTCGATGAACAGCGTGGTGATGGAACGGAATTCCCCCTCGAGCGACAGCCCCGGCGTATTCAGCCACCGCAGCAAGGCCCCCAAATACAAATGGTGGAACCAGGTGGCGAGCTGATCGGCGGGAGATTCCGCGCTGAGCTCGCCGGCCTGCTGGCCGGCCGCGATCAGTTGCTGCCACATGAGCGCGATGTCGCTGCCGTCCGAACGACCTTCCTGGGCGCTCGGTGCACCGACGCTGAGGAGCCGATGCCGAAGATAGGCCATCAGATGCTGCGGGTGCCGCTCGCACCAGTCGGCCGATGCGCGCAATACGCATGCCACGCGCGCGCGAAACGTTTTGCATCTGGCAATGCTGCTCTGCAGGCCCGCCAGATCTCGTTTCAACTCGGCGTCGATCCAGTAGGCCAGGATGGCCTCTTTGGTCGGGAAGTGGTTGTATAGCGTCCGCTTGGCCACGTCCGCCTCCTCGGCGATCCGTTCCATCGTCACGGATTCGTAGCTCAGGGATTCGAACAGCTTTGCCGCCGTGCCGGCGAGATGCTCCAGCATCTGCTTGCGCTTGCGTTCGCGACGCCCCGGGTCGTCGGGAGTGGGTTTCATGGCGCAAGTCCTTCCATCTGCTGGGCATACGGCGTGAAATTATAGGCTTTGTGCACTCTCGATGCGGTCGGCCGGCGTCGTTCATCGGCGAGCGTTGAAGGCGTAGAGGCTGTCGCCCGGAATCAATCGCATGGAATCGATCTCTTTGTATCCAGCCTGTTTCAACTGGTCGATCATTTCCGCCTTTTCAGGCAGCCTGCCGCCGTGCGCATTGGATGCGCCCCAAAGGTTGAGGGCCTCGATCCCGAGATTTCCGCCCTGGCAGCATGTGGTGAGCAGCAGCGTACCTTCCGGCTTGAGGAATTCCCGAATCCTGGCGAGGATTCGGGTCCTTTCTTCAACGGCGAAATAGTAGATGTTGTTATGAAGCGTCGCCACGTCGAAATCGGGGGCGACCGGCAGGGTCCGGATGTCCCCGGTTTTGATTTCGACGTGATCGGATATGCCCCATGCTTCCAGATTCTTCCTGGCGACCTGAGCGACGTCGTCCTGCAATTCCAGGCCGACCGCGGTCAAGAATGGGTTGTGCGCCGAGGCATGTCGAATGTGGATGCCGGAGCCGCAGCCGATTTCGAGCAGCTTGCAGGGCCGTGAACCGGGAAGGTGGCGTTTGATGGCTTCCAGCACGAACGGCTCCAGGGCGCGCGAGGACCGCGCCGTGAGCGAGCCGTCCTGGTCGTTCAGTTGCCATAGTTCGCCTTTGCGGATTCTGTCCGGCGTTTCGGCGATGAGGCGATGGTGCAGGCTGCCCACCTCCTGCAACAGCGCCAGGGTCGCGTCGTTCTCCGGCCGCGACAGTTTCCTGGCCAGCCCCGTCAGCACGTAGCCCTGGCTGGTGGCGGCAAGTGCCTTCAACCTGCAGCCCATTTGCAGCCAGCTTTCCAGTGCTTCCTTCGTCTTGGCATCGCCTGCATACACCGATGCGAGATCCTTGAACGGCGCCGGGCCGGCCGATAGTCGATCCATCATGCCGCAATGCTTCAGGGCCGCCAGATAGGTGAGTGTGTAGAACGGCTTGTAAAGCGCATTCACCTGGATTGCCGTTCGCAGCTTTCCCTCTTTGAGCAGGGTCAGGAAGGGTGTGATCGACATCATGAGACTCCTTGTTCAGGATTCGGGTTCGGGCCGGGGTTCGTCGAGTCCATGGGCTTGAACGAAGGTATATTTGCACTATATGCAATAGTATACATCGTGCATTTATATTGCAGTGCGTTTCAAGCGAGCCGGTCGTACCAGGAAAGGAACCATCCCCTCCCCAAGCGTTACCCAACGCAAAGCGCGCCCCTCATCCCCCTCATCCACCGGCCGCGCATCGCGCGAAGGAACGCCCCATGAGCCAGCCTCACCTGCATCAACTGATGAGCGAGATCGGTCCCCTGCTGGACCTGGACGAAGTCGTCGAGCACCCCGGCGAGGCCGTGTGGGTGCTTGTCTTCGCCGACGGCGCGATGATCGAGGCCGAGTACGACGAGGCTGCGGGCGGGCGCCTGCTGCTGTCGATGGAACTGGGCGAGCCAGCCGAGGCGGACGCGGCGGAACTGCATCGCACCCTGCTGCAATACAACTCGCTCTGGCGGCGGACCGGCGGGGTGCGCATGGCGCTGGCCGGACGGACCGTGGTGCAGGCGCTGGAGCTGGCCGTGCCCGGCCTGGCGCTGTCCACGCTGGCCGGCGCGCTGACCGGCTTGCACGGCAACGCCGCGCTGTGGCGGGATCTGCTGGCGCCCGCCGCCGCGTCCGATCCGCAGCCGGGCGGCGCGTCGTTCGGCATGGGCAACCTGCGCGCCTGACGCCGCCCGGACATCGCAACGCAACCCATTCACAGAGAGCCCACCATGCCGCTGACCTTCAATGGCAACGAGCCGCACCAGTTCAACGATATCCGCGACCATTTCCAGGGTACCGATCCGAAGCACGGCGGCAAGCACCTGCGCGTCAACGGCGAAGGCGTGATGTACCTGCACACGGGCACGCGCAGCGGCGTGGGCGCGCGGGCGCTGGAGCAGCGCCGGGAAAAGCATGAAAGGGCTTTCGAGAGGGTGCGGGAGTCGATCGACCGCCAGCTGAAACTCCGGGTCAACGATCAGCGGGTGGTGCTGGGCACGGGCGAGGACGTGTTGCGCAATGTGCTGGGCCAGCGCCGGTTCGACGAGCGGCGGATCAGCGTCGAGGACCTGGGCGCGATCGCGCGCGAGGTCGATCGCCTCGAATCCTCGCACTACGAAAGCCGCGTGGACGCGCTGGTGGACAGTTTCGCCGGGCATCTGGAAGGCACCGACGTCGATGTGGGCGATCTGCGCCGGCAGCTCAAGCAGCCGGGTTCCGGCGTCGGCCTGTCCCTGCTGGAGTCGCTTTTCAAGAGCGAGCAGGATTGGCGGAATCAGCCTCCGGTGGATCCGGAGACTTTGAAGGACGATCTGAAGCGCATGGGCGCGTGGCACGCCCTGGCAAAGCACGGCCTGATCCACGAAGGCAAGTCGCGCGGCGAAGGCGTGCGCTTCCAGCTGCTGACCGGGGATGAGCGGGAAGGCTTCGGCTATCCGTCGCTGACGACCCTGAACCAGCGCCCGCGCGAACTGGTCGGCCGGCATGGCGCCATCCACGTCAAGAGCGATTTCTTCATCTACGAGTCGCACGACAAGCCGAACCTGCGCGACACGCACGACGAGGTGCGCATCTCCGTCGCGCCGGATGAAGTCGAAGCCGCCTGGGAACTGATCCTGCCGATCCTGCTGGAGAACCCGGACGTCATCAAGCATTTCAAGGTGACGAACATGGGCGCGCTCAGAAGCGAGATCGAACACCACGAGCGTGCGATCCTGCACGACGTGGATCTGCTGCGGAATCCGGCCCTTTCCCAGGAAGAGCGCAACACCCTGGAGCACGGCATCGGCGTGTCGCGCGACCATCTGGCGCAGGCGCGCCGCGTGCACGACGGCGCGCAGATCACGATCCGCAGTTTCCAGCCCAAGGAAGGCGACGGGATTCCGCCCGAGCGGTTCCGGCAGATCGTCGATCGCGTCACCGACGCGCTCAGGCAGCGCGGCTTCACCGAGGGCCAACGGCCCGGTTCCGGTCTGCCGGTGAACGACTACGCGAGCTTTCGCAACGACGTGGATGGCGTCCGCGAGGACTCGCCGGACGATGCGCGGCATCTGGAAGACCTCAAGGGCAGTCCCTTGTACGTGGCCCTGACCCAGGACCCCGCTGTTTCCGGCGTGGTGGATACGCTGCGCGAACTGAGCCAGCGCGTGGGCGAGGACGGCGAACTGCGCGGTCGGCGCGACCCGGAGGGCGGCGTGCGCCTGTACGGCAGCGGCCGCAAGCCTGGCCTGTTGAGCCAGATCACCGGTGGCACGATGCGCCGGCGCGAGCGGGCGCGCGAGGAAATGGGCCGCCTGCTCGACGCGCTGGAAGGCCGGCTGGGGCAGGGCGCCCGCCCCGCCGCGCGCGAGATCCTCAAGGGGCTGCGCGTCAGCCTCGGCGAAGGCCCGCTCACCGGGGCGCGGCTTTCGCAGGCCGTGACCGACCTGACGCGGGCGCTGCACCAGGACGCGCGCACCGAAGCCTTTGCCCGCCTGGATGCGCGTGACGCCGAGAGCGCACGCGTCCAGGCGCTGCGGGAGATGCATGTGAACCGGGCGCGCGGGTTCGAAGGTGTGCTGCGGGATGAGGACGGGCTGCCGATCAGCGATGAGCGGACGCTCTTGTTCACGCCCGTCCGGGACACGCTCAACGACGAGATCCGGCATTTCGACCGGAGCACGCTGCGCCACGTCGAAGGGCGACCGGGCGAGACCGAACTGCCTTTGGACGGCGGTTCCATCCGCGACGAGATCGTTCGCACCTTTCCCGGGGCGCCGCTGCCGCGCCAGGAGATCCGCGACGGCATCGAGCCCGGTTACGACACTGTCCGGACCCGCCTGCGCGAGGATGGCTACATGGCGCTCCTGCGCCAGGCCATGGACGATTACCTGGGGGCGCAACCGCGCGACGAGGAGACTCTGAACCAGGCGGCGCTGCGCGACCTGGAAGGCATCCTGGAACGCAACGATTGGGATTGGGAACGCGGCATCGGGCTGCCCGACGACCTGCGCCAGGCGCTGAGGAATCGCGCGCAGCGGGGGCTGGGCCATAAAGACGTGGAACGCCTCCTGGAAATCCGCCAGGGCTACCTGCGGCGCCAGGAAGGGCTGGAACTGTCCGGCAGGCTGGGCCCCGGCCTGGAGGCACTGGGTTCGATGATCGCGCAGGACCTGCGCGCGCTCGATCCCGTCAGCCGGCTCCAGTTGGTCCTGGGCGATGGCCGGGACATCATCGACCGCATGGTCGACGGCGGCCTGGATCGCTGGCTGCCGGAGGACGCGCCCGGGCATCTGCGCGACCGCCTGGTGCTGCGGGGGCTGATTGCCCAGGCCTACGAGGACGCGCGCATGCGGCTGGCCGGCGAGGTCGTCGCCGAGCTGGGCCTGACCGAGGTGGAGGACTTCCGGCTGATTGCGTCGCAACTGCGCGCGGCGCTGCGGGCGGGCGACGAGATGCGTGGCGAGACGCTGGTGCGGCAATTGGGGGATCTGTTCGCCCGCAGGCTGGGCCGGCTCGACGACGAGGGCCGCCTGCGGCTCACCCTGGGCGACGACCGCATCGTGATCGAGGGCCTCGTCCAGGCCATGATCGATGACGACGACCTGGATCCGGCCGGGCGCGAGTCGCTGCGCACGCTGGCGGGCGAGGCCTACGGGCAGGCGCTGGCGGGCTTGTCGAACCGCGTGCTCAGCGACACCCGCGTCGTGCTCGACGGCAAGACCTACACGCTGGAAAAGAACATCGGCCAGGGCGGCTTCGGCCGGGTCGATCTCTACAAGGCCGAGGACGGCGCGCGCATCGTGCTCAAGACGCCCATCGTCAGCGACGACAGCCGCAGCCTGGAATCGTTCCTGCTCGAGGCCCGCAACGAGGTGCGCAGCCATCGGGTCGCCCAGGTGCTGGCGCCCGATGTGGACGGTGTGCATCCGCGGGTCATCGGCCTGCGCGGGGCATTCCGCGGCCCGGACGGACTGGTCCGGATCGCGCTCGAACATGCGCCCGGCGGCAATCTGTACAACCTGAACCAGACCCTCCAGACCGCCATCGACCAGGGCGTGGTCAGTCCCGAGGCCGCCACGCTGGTCCGCATCCTGCTGTTCCGCGACATGCTGGAAGGCATGCGCCACGTGCAGGAGGCGCGCGGCATGATGCACCTGGATTTCAAGTCGCCCAATGTGTTCATCGGCGAGGACGGCTCGGCCAAGGTGGGCGACTTCGGCACGTCACGGCAGGGCGACACGCTGCATCTGGACAGGCGGCTGGTGACCAATCCCCTGTGGCAGCCGCCGGAACTGATCGTCAGCGCGCGGGAGAACCAGCGTGTCCTGCGGGAGGGCGGTCACGGCGGTTTCGAGACCAGCGGCAAGACCGACATCTGGAGCCTGGGCATCACCGCCTACGAGATCTTCTCGGGCGGGAAACTGCTCTTCGACGATCCGAAGGGTTTCATGAGCAAGATCGAGGACAAGCTGCTCGCGTTCGGCGGCGACGAGACCCACCGGGTGCGCGCGCTCGGCACCGACCAGGAAGGCAATCCGGTGGGGATGGGCGCGACCGCGCTGGACCGCCTGCTCAATCAGCTGCTGCATCCTGACCCGGAGCGGCGCCCCGGCCTCGGGGACATCCTGGAAGGCAATCTGTTCGACGAACTCATGCAGCCGTCTCCGGACGGGAACGGGCTGATCGAAGACCCCATCCTGGTCGACGGCGTGCGCGATCTCGTCAAGGCGATCTCGACGGGCGACATGGACCGCGCCCGCGAACTGAGCGAGGCGCTGGGGCGTTGAGGCGCGGGACGTCCGGTGCGTGGGTCCATGCCGGATGTTGACGCCTCAAGGCACGAGCAGCATGCTGCCGGTGCTGCGCCCGGCCTCCAGATCCGCATGCGCCTGCGCCACATCTTCGAGCGCGTAGGCGCCGCCCAGGGTACCGCTGATGCCCTGGCGCAGCATGTCCATGACCGCGGCGGCCGCCGCCTGGTAGGTCGGCAGGTCGGCGGCATAGGCCATGAAGCTGGGGCGCGCCAGCGACAGGGAGCGTCGAGGGCCGAGGTCCTCGAGGTCGAGGGGCGGGATGGGGCCAGCCGCCTGGCCGATGCTGGCGACGGTGCCGAATGGCCGCACGCACGCGAGCGTCCGCGCCAGCATGCCGCCGCCGATGCCGTCGTAGGCGACGTCGACGCCGCGTCCGTCCGTCAGGTTCCGGACCTCGCCGACGAGATCCGCGTCGCGGCCGACGATGACGTGGTCGGCGCCCGCCTGGCGGGCCAGTCCGGCCTTTTCCTGGGAACTCGTCGTGCCGATCACCGTGGCGCCCAGATGCCTGGCCCAGCGCGACAGGAGCGCGCCCGTGCCGCCTGCGGCGGCATGGATGAGCACCGTGGTTCCGGGCCCGACCGGGAAGGTCCGGGTCAGCAGCATGTGGGCGGTGATGCCGCGCAGCATCGAGGCCGCGGCCGCTTGCGCGGGAATGTCGTCGGGCAGGGCGATGGCGCGTGCTTCCGGCAGCAGCCGCGTCGAGGCGTAGGCGCCGACGGGGGCGCCGGCGTAGGCCACGCGGTCGCCGGGCGACAGGCGGGTGACACCGGGGCCGATGGCCTCGACCACGCCGGCGCCTTCGACGCCGAGCGTGGCGGGCAGCGGCAGCGGATAGAGTCCCGTCCGGTGGTAGATGTCGATGAAGCTGACGCCGATCGCCTCGTGACGGACCCGGACCTGGCCAGGTCCGGGTGTGGCCGGCGCTTCGGCCGACATGCGCAGCTGATCGATGCCGCCGGGGCGGGCGATCTGGATTTTCCTGTCCATATGGGTCTCTCCTGTCTTGGGTTGGAGGGATCATCCCACGCACATGGATGGAAATAAATTCCCTATACTTTCCCATGTAATGTGAAAAATTTGACGGCCATGGATTGGGAAGACCTGCGCTACTTCGCGGCGCTTGCGAACACCGGTTCGCTGTCGGGCGCGGCGCGTTCGATCGGCGTCGAGCATGCGACGGTCGCGCGCCGCGTCGCCCGCCTGGAACGGGAAACCGGGCTGAAGCTGGTGGACCGGCGCGGGCGCCGTTTCCTGCTGACCGCCGACGGCGGAAAGATCGCGGCGATCGCGCGGGCGATGGCGGAACACGCCGGCGCGGTCGAGCGCGTGAAGGCCGGACGGGCGTCGACGCTTGAAGCCGAGGTTGCGATCAGCGCGCCGCCCGCCTATGCCGCGGCGCGGTTGGCCGGGCCATTGGCGGATCTTCGCAAGCGGCACCCCGGTATTCGGGTGCGCATGATCGGCGAGAAGCGCCAGGCCTCGCTGGATCGCCGCGAGGCCGATCTGGCGATCCGCCTTTCCCGTCCCACGGTGGGCGATTTGACGGCGTTCAAGATCGGCGAGGCCCGGTTTCGGCTTTACGCCAGCCCGGCCTATCTCGCCGCGACGCCGGCGGGCGCGTGGGCGTTCGTCGCTTATGAGCAGGGCATGGATGCCGCGCCCCAGCAGGCCGGCCTCCTGGCGATGCTCGAGGGCAGGCCCGTCGGGCTGCGCGCCAGCACCCTGGAAATGCAGGCGGCCTTCATCCTGGCGGGCGGCGGTGTCGGCATGCTGCCCGATTTCGCGGTGGAGGGCCTGGACGGCCTGGTCGAGGCGGATCCGGCCGCGTCCCCGATCGTCCGGGATATCTGGCTGGTCGTCCATACCGACATGCGGCATGCGCCGGCCATCCGCGCGGTCATGGACTGCCTGGCCTGCTAGCCGGCATGGGCCTCGGCGCTGTCGCATGCCTGCCGCAGCAGCGCCAGCAGTTGCGCCTGCGCCGAGGGCGGACAGTCCCGCAGCAGGTCGGCGGCCACGGATTCCTGAAGCCTGCGCAGCCGCGCGAAAAGCGCCTCGCCCTGCGCGCTCAGGCGCAGGCAGCGCACGCGCTTGTCGCTTTCGCTGGCGCTGCGCGTCAGCCAGCCGTGTGCCTCCAGTTGGGCCAGGAGGCGCGCCATCTGGGCCTTGTCGGCGTGGCTGTGTTCCACCAGATCCCGTTGCGTGAGGCCGGGCTGCCGGCCCGCGCGCATCAGGATGCGCATTTCATTCAAGGTGAGATCCGGGTGCACGGTTTCCATGGCCTTGCGCATCCGCGCGCGGAACCGGTGCAGCAGTTCGTGCAGGCGGTCGAAGACCTCGATGGACGGGGATGGGTTCATGGCAAATGGATATGGTTGACTAAATCAACTTATCATGTCAATAATAGTGGACTTTAACAACTAACAGAACCTCATGTCCATGGACGAGAAAAACATCATCCAGCGCGTGCGCCATCCCTTCCGCGCCCGGCATGTGCGATTGCTCGCACGCGAGTCCGTCAGCCCCGGCTTCGTCCGCCTGACGCTGGGCGGTCCGGAACTGCACGATTTCACGAGCGCGGGCTTCGACGATCACGTCAAGCTCATCCTGCCGCAGGCGGGGCTTGAAAAGCCCAACCTGCCCGCCATGGTCGACGGCCGGCCGCAGGTCGAGGAACCGCGTCCCGTCATGCGGGACTACACGCCGCTGCGTTTCGACCCGGTCGGCCAGACGCTGCTGATGGATTTCGCGGTCCACGGCTTGGCCAGCAGCTGC
>CBFGXR010000011.1:0-16220 GCA_965652675.1 uncultured Castellaniella sp. | reverse complement strand
CGGGTGGTGATCGTCTCGAAGGCCGCGTCCGCGACCGGACCGGAAGGGTTCGCCGAGCACCAGAGCAGCGGGACGATCTCGTGCCCGGCCGCCCGCATGGCGGCGATGAAGCCGCTGACGGCCAGGTTCATGTCCCGCGTGGCCTCGAGGATCGCGTCTCCTTCGGTCAGGCCTGGCCAGGCGTCGGCCTCTTCGAATCGTTCCAGCCCCGTGACGTCCGGGGCGAAGGTATTGGTCTCGTGCAGGAAGCCGAGCACGCCGATCCGGGCCATGGCGAATGTCCTGTGGTGTGAAGTGTTGCCTGGGCGCGCCGGACGGGCCGCTACAGCGTCCCGCCGATCGCGTCGCTCAGGATCCGGTCGTATTCCTTCGGAGTGAAGGGGATCGGGTTGGTGGCGGCCGACCCGTCCCGCACGGCCAGCGCGCCGACGACGCCCACGGCGGCATCCGGGATGCCGATGGCGGACAGGGCGTGCGGGATGCCGATGGATTCGCGCAGCGCCAGCACCCAGTCCAGCACGCCGCCGACACCCGGTTTGGGCAGATCCAGATAGCGCGCCAGCAGCGCCATCGTGTCGGCGATGGCGGATGCGTTGGCTTTCAGCACGTAGGGCATGAGGATGGCGTTCAGCATGCCGTGGTGGGCGTCGTAGAGCGCGCCCAGCGGATGGGCCAGGGCGTGCATGGCGCCCAGGCCCTTCTGGAAGGCCGTGGCGCCCATGCTGGAGGCGACCAGCATCTGGTGGCGTGCCTCCAGGTCGCGGCCGTCCTCGACGGCGCGGCGCAGATGGAGGTGCACCAGGCGGCTGCCTTCCATGCCGATGCCGGCGGCCATGGGATGGTGCACGGGCGAACACAGGGCTTCCAGGTTGTGGGACAGGGCGTCCATCCCGGTCGCCGCCGTCAGGCGGGCCGGCAGGGCGACGGTCAGTTCGGCGTCCAGGATCACCAGGGCGGGCAGCATGCGGGCGTGGAAGATGATGCGCTTGACGTGGGCGTCCTCGTCGGTGATGACCGAGGCGCGGCCGACCTCGGAGCCGGTCCCGGCCGTGGTCGGCACCGCGATGACCGGCGCCATCCCCTGGACGTCGACGCGCAGGTGGTTGTCGCCGATGTCCTCGAAGTCCCAGAGCGGGCGGGACTGGCCGGCCATCAGGGCGATGGCCTTGGCCGCGTCCAGCGCCGAGCCGCCGCCGAAGGCGATGACGCCGTCGTGGCCGCCCGCGCGGAAGGCCGCCACGCCGTCCTCGACGTTGCGGCCCGTCGGGTTGCCCTTGATGCCGGAGAACAGCCCGCAGTCCAGGCCGTCGTCCCGGCAGGCCCGGACCGCGTCGGCGACGATGGGCAGCGGGGCCAGCCCGGGGTCGGTCACCAGGAGCGGGCGGCGCATGCCCAGATCCCGGCAATGCCGCGGCAGTTCGCGGATGCGTCCGGGGCCGGCCTTGACGGCGGTCGGGTAGTTCCAGTTGGCGGTGAGCGAGGGATTCGGTGCGTGCATGATGCGGGTTCCTACAGAAGGCGCAGGTGATAGGACTTGACCCGGGTCAGCGCGTGGTAGCCCAGGATGGACAATGAAACGCCGTGGCCCGTGTGCTTGACGCCGGTCCAGGCCAGGGCGGGGTCCAGGTAGTCGCAGCGGTTCATGAAGAAGGTGCCCGTCTCGATCCGGCGGCCCAGCGCGCGCGCGGCCTCCGTGTCGCGCGTGAAGACCGAGGCGGTCAGGCCGTAGCGGGAATCGTTCATCAGCGCCACGGCCTGCTCGTCGGACGACACGGGCATGATGCCGACGACGGGGCCGAAGCATTCCTCGTTCATGACGGGCATGGTGTGGTCGACGCCGGTCAGGATGGCGGGCGCCAGGTAGGGGCCGTCGGCGCCCGCCCGGGGAAAGCGGCCCGGGTCCACGCAATTGCGTGCGCCCAGGCGGACGGACTCGGCGATTGCCGCGCGGATCTCGTCGGCGGCCCGGGCGCGCACGACCGGCCCCAGGGTGGTTTCGGGGTCCAGGGGATCGCCCAGGCGGTACTGTTCGGTCAGCGCGACCGCGCGGTCCACGAAGGCCTGGTAATGCGACTGGTGGACGTAGATGCGCTGGATGCCGCAGCAGGATTGCCCGGAATTGAAGAAGGCGCCGTCCACCAGGGTGTCCACGGCCTGGGCCAGGTCCGCGTCGGCGCGCACGTAGGCCGGATCGTTGCCGCCCAGTTCCAGGCCGCGGCCGATGAAGCGTCCGGCGGCGGCTTCCTCGATGGCGCCGCCGCCGCGCACCGAGCCCGTGAAGACCACGTGGTCGATGGCGGGCGACTGGATCAGGTCGCGGATCGTGTCGTGGGTGGCGTGGATGTACTGGAATACGCCCGCCGGCACGCCCGCGTCCGCGAAGGCCTCCACCAGTTGTTCGGCGCACAGGGGGGTCTGGTCGGAATGCTTGAGGATCATCGCGTTGCCGGCGGCCAGGGCGGGAATGATGCTGTTGACCGCCGTCAGCAGGGGATAGTTCCAGGGCGCGACGGTCAGGACGACGCCGACCGGCTCGCGCTCGATCGAGCGTTCCAGCCCATCCTGGGGCGGCGGCACGACGGGCGCCAGCGCGGTTTCGGCGACCGACAGCATGTAGCGGCCCCCCTCGGCGAAGCCGCGCAGTTCGCCCGACGTCTGGCCGATGGGACGGCCCATCTGGCGCGTGATGGCGCGGGCGAAATCGTCGGTGCGGGACAGCACGACGTCGATGGCGGCGGACAGGACGGCGATCCGGTCGTTCAGCGGCCGTTGCGCCCATTCGCGCTGGGCCTGCCGCGCGGCCTGGGCGATGCGCCCGGCGTCCGACCGGGTGGCGTGGGGGCGGCGCAGGAGTTCCCGGCCGTCGATGGGGCTGAGGGTGATGAGTTCGCTCATGAGGGTCGTTTGCCGTGGCGGTTCAGATGATTTCGAAATAGCGCTGGAGTTCCCAGTCGGTGACGTATTCGCGGAACTTGCGCTCCTCCCATTCGCGGGTGGCCGCCATGTGGTCCACGAAGACGTCGCCGAACAGCTCGCGCGCGGCGCGCGACCGGCGCAGGCGCTGGGCGGCGTCCCAGAGCGTCTGGGGGAACCTGATGTCGTCCGGGAATGCCTGCGTGTAGGCGTTGCCCGACGTGAAGGCCGGCTCCAGCTTCTGTTCGATGCCCAGCAGCCCCGAACCCAGGGCGGCCGCCAGCGCGATGTAGGGATTGGCGTCGGCCGAACCGATGCGCACTTCGATGCGCTGGGACTTCGGGCCGCCGGGGATCACGCGCAATGCCGTGGTGCGGTTCTCGATGCCCAGGCTGGCTTCCAGCGGCGCCCAGTAGCCGGGCACCAGGCGGGTGTAGCTGTTGATGGTCTGCGCGTACATCGCCATGAAGTCGGGCATGTGGCGCTGCAGGCCGGCGGCGAAATGGCGCTGGGTCGCGCTCATGGTGTGCTCGGCCCCGGGATCGTGGAAGACGTTCGCGCCGGTCTTCCGGTCCGTCAGGGACAGGTGGATGTGGCCGCTCTGGCCGGAGCAGTGGTGCGACCATTTGGCCATGAAGGTCGCCATCAGGCCCTGCTGCTCGGCCAGTGCCTTGGTGAACGTCTTGAACAGGAAGGCCTTGTCGGCGGCTTCGCCGACGCGGTCGACCGCGAGGGCGGCCTCCAGCACGCCGGGGCCGGTTTCGGTATGCAGGCTTTCGATGGGGACGTCCATGCGTTCGCACAGGTCCATCAGTTCTTCGTAGAAGTCCGAATGGACCGTGCTGCGCAGGACCGAATAGCCGAAGTTGCCGGGCGTCCAGGTCTTCAGGTTGCGGTACTGCTTTTCGCGGATGGAGTCGGGCGTCTCGTCGAACATGAAGAACTCGTATTCCAGCGCGGCGTGGGCGTCGAAACCCAGGTCGGCGGCGCGGTCGATCATGCGGTGCAGCAGGCGGCGCGGGCAGACGCCGGCCGCCGGGCCGTCCAGTTCCGCGATGAAGAACAGCATGTCCTCGCCCTGGGCGTTGCGTTCCAGGGGCAGGCGCCGGCAGGAACGGGGGTCGATGCGTACGGCCGCGTCGGGGTAGGCGGTGTGCCAGCCGGTGAAGGTGGTGTTGTCGTAGAGCTGGTCGTTGGAATCCCAGCCCATCACGACGTCGCAAAAGGCGAAACCGTGCTTCAGCGAACTGATGAACTTGTCCTTGCGCATGTACTTGCCGCGGATGACGCCGTCGATGTCGGACAGCCCCAGCTTGATGTGGGTGAGGCTGCTCCGTTCGACCAGGGCGATGGCGTCGTCGACGGTCTGGATGGATCGTTCTTGCATGATGCACCTATGGGCACGGGATAGAGTCGGGAGGACCGGGCCCGGCGGGTCCGGTCCGTTGCTGAAGAGCCGGGGTCAGGTGTTCCGATAGGGTGGGCCGGCCTTTTCCATGATGCCCGCGTATTGCTTCAGGATGTCCACGATCTTGGCGCTGCGGGGACTCTTCTGGGCGATTTCGTCCCAGAACTTCTGGGCCTCGGTTTCGACCTGCTTCCATTCGGCTTCCGGGATGCTGGTCAGTTCCAGCTTGCCGCCCTGGGTGCGGTAGTGGGCCTCGCCCCACCAGTACCAATGCTGCCGGTAGTAGTGGGAACTGTCCATGCACAGACGGAACAGCGTCTTCAGGTGGTCGGGCACGGCCTGCCATTTTTCGGTGTTGGCGATGTACGATCCCGCCCAGGCGCCGGAAATGTTGTTCGTCAGATAGTATTTGGTGACGTCGGCCCAGCCGACCGTGTAGACCTCGGTGATGCCCGACCAGCACACGCCGTCGAGTTCGCCGGTCTGCAGGGCGACCTGCACGTCCTCATAGGGCAGGGTGACGGGGACCACGCCCAGGCGCGACAGGAAGCGGCCCCCGGTGGGAAAGGTGTACAGCCGCAGGCCCTTCAGATCGGCCAGCGAACGAATGGGCTTGGTGGTGGCCATGTTGCAGGGGTCCCAGGCGCCAGTGCCGAGCCAGGTGACGTTCTTGACCTCGGCGTAGGCTTCTTCCCAGATCTTGTTCAGGCCGTACCAGTTCCACAGGGCGGGCACGTCCAGGCTGTAGCGGGAGGCCAGGGGGAAGTACGCCGCGAAGATGGCGACGTCCACCGGGGCCGCCATGGAGTCGTCGTCGCTTTGCGCCGCGTCGATCGTGCCTTTTTGCACCGCGCGGAACAACTCGCCTTGCGGCACCAGTTGGTCGGCCGTGTAGAGTTCGATTTCCATCTGGCCGTTGGCCGCCTTGTTGAAAGCGTCGATGGATGGCTTGATCACGTATTCGGCCAGCGCCGGCCCTGCGTAGGTCTGCAGGCGCCATTTGATGGGAGCCTGCGCGCGTCCGATCGCGGGCGCGGCGATCGCGCCGGCCCCCAGGGCCGCGCCTCCGGCCAGTTTCAGAAACTCTCGTCGTTGTGTCATGGATGCTGTCCTCCGATGTCGGGCTGGCGACCCGCGCGCCGCCGCTCGTGTTGTGGGGTCCGATGGGCGTCCGGGCCTATCGGGCGCGGTTGGAATAAAGGTCGGGCAGCCACAGCGCGATCTGCGGAAAGATCATGATGATCGCCAGGGTGATCATCATCAGCAGGGCGAAGGGCACGATGGATTTGTAGATGTCGACGATGGTGATTTCCGGCGGTGCCATGGCCCGCATCAGGAACAGGTTGTAGCCGAAGGGTGGAATGATGTAGGCCAGCTGGCAGGTGATGGTATAGAGGATGCCGAACCAGATCGGGCTGAAGCCCAGGGCCTTGATCAGCGGGATGTAGAGCGGCGCGACGATCACCAGCATCGCGGTGTCGTCCAGGAACATCCCCAGTACGATGAAGGACAGCATCATGATGATCAGAATGGTCCAGCGGCTCAGTTCGAGATCATGCAGGAGCAGGTTCTCGATGGCCTTGATGGCGCCCAGGCCGTCGTAGACGGCGCCGAAGCACAGGGCCGCCAGGATGATCCACAGGAACATGCAGCTCACGCCGAGCGTCTGGCGCAGGCAGGACTCCATGACGCTCCGGGTCAGGCGGCGCTTCCAGGCGGCCGCCAGCGTGGCCAGGCCGGCGCCCAGGGCCGAGGTTTCGACCAGGCTGGTGACGCCGGTAATGAAGCAGCCCATCATCACCGCGAAGATCACCAGCGGCAGGATGCCTTCGGCCAGCAGGCGCCATTTCTCGGGTTCGGCGGCGCGGCGCTCTTCCTCGGACAGCGGCGGCCCCAGTTCCGGGCTGGTCCGGCAGCGCACGTAGATGTACACCGTGAACAGCAACGCCATCAGCAGGCCGGGCAGGATGCCGCCCAGCCATAGCTGCAGCACCGGCTGGCGGGCGATCATGGCGTACAGCACCAGTACGATGCTGGGCGGGATCAGGATGCCCAGCGAACTGCCGGCCTGGATCACGCCGGTGATCATGACCTTGTCGTAGCCGCGCCGCATCATCTGGGGCAGGGCCACGCTGGCGCCGATGGCCATGCCGGCCACGCTCAGTCCGTTCATGGCGGAAATCATCACCATCAGTCCGATGGTGCCGATGCCCAGGCCGCCGGGCATGGAACCCATCCAGACGTGGAACATGCGGTAGAGCCGGTCGGCCAGGCCCGATTCCGACAGCATGAACCCCATGAAGACGAACAGGGGCAGTGTCAGCAGGGCGAACCAGTTCAGAACGGTGAAGGTGGCGTTGAACGGCATTTCCATGTCGTTGCCGCCCCAGAGGAAATAGGCCGCCGTGGCGCCGATGAAGCCGACTACGCCGTAGACCCGCTGTCCCGTGGACATCAGGATCAACAGCGAGGAAAACATGGTCAGTGTGATCAGTTCGTGGCTCATTCGATCTCCTTGCCGCAGGCGGTGGCCAGGTCGCGGAAGAACGTGGCAAGGGTTTGCAGCAGCATCATGAAGATGCCGAAGGTCATGACGAGCTTGATGGGGGCGAGCGGCGGCGCCCAGGCGGTGTAGTTGCGCTGGTCGTTGACCAGGGCGTATTCGGTGCTGGAAATCCCTCCCAGCAGCAGGAAGCCGAGGAAGACGAGCACCATCCAGATCGTGACCATGTCCACCATGGCCCGCGTGCGGGGCGACCAGCGCGAATAGAACAAGTCCATGCGGACGTGGGCGTCGAGCTGCATCGAATAACCCCCGCCCAGCAGGTAATAGGCCGACAGCAGGAACTGGGCGCTTTCCATCATCCAGTTGATGTAGACATCGAAGGCCACCCGGACGAAGGCCGAATACAGGAAGCCGACCATCATGATCAGTACGAAATACATGGCGAAGCGCCCGATGAACCGGTTGATCCGGTCCACCCAGCGTACGTAGAGCCTGATGATGTGGGGCACACGCTTCTCCTCGTCGGCGCCGGCCCGGTCTTCGGACGGCGCCTGGTTCCATTGAGGCCATGGTGCGCCGCGCCGGCCCGCGCGCCTATCGCAAAACGGCAGCCGGGCATCTGGATTCGGCACCGCCTTATCGGATTTCGGCAAAACCAGGGACATCCCTAGGCGGTGGCGACAGGCGACAGGCGACAGGGCGGGGGAAGGCGGGGGGCGGCCGGGGCGGGTGGCGAGGAAGGAGAACCGCGGAGGCCGGCCGTATCCGGCGGCGGACCTGGGCTCAGCCGGGATGGCGCAGGGTGCTGGAAGGCAGTTCGCCGAACAGCCGGCGGTAGTCCCGGGAGAACTGGCCGAGGTGCTCGAATCCCCAGGTCGTGGCGATCCGGGTGACCCGGCCGGCCGGGTCGTCGGCGCTGCGCAGCCTGCGCCGGACCTGGTTCAGCTTGAGGATGCGCAGGTAGGTGAGCGGGGACATTCCCGCCACCGCCTGGAAGCAGTATTGCAGCGTGCGCCGGCTGACGTGCATCTGGCGGCAGAGGTCGGCGATGGACAGGCGCTGGTCGGGTTGCGCCAGCACCATTTCACAGGCCTGCCCGACCACCTGGTGGCTGTGCCGGATGCGGGAATGATGGGCGTCCCGGGGCGGGGGCGTGCCGTGCGCCAGGGCGGCGCCGAGCTGGTCGAGCACGGTTTCCCTCAGGTCGAGGATCTGTCCGGGCGTGGCGGCGGGTTGCGCGTCGGGCGGAAACAGGGCCTGGCGCAGCGTGCCGAGGATGGCCTGGAACAGTTCGGGCGGCACGCGCAGGGTGCCGCCGTGATCGGGCAGCCGGAGGGCGTCCGTGCAGGGAAAGTGTGCGTCGAGCACATCCTTGCCGACGACGATGCCGAAGATTCCGTAGTGTTCGGGCGTGCTCAGTTCGAATTCGCGGCCGCCCTGGCGGAACAGCAGGGTGTCGTTTTCGATCGGCTGGGCGTCCAGGCGCGAGGCCGCCGCGCCCGGGGCGGGCAGGCCGAACCACAGGGCGTCCGGCCAGGCGGCGCAGGACTGGCGCAGGGCCTGGTTGGCCGATTCCTGGAAGATCTGCAGGCCCGGCAGCCACAGTTCGGTCAGGCGCCCCTCGAAGCGTCCGGGCGAGAACTGGCTGTAGCTCTGTTCCCATTGGCTCAGGTTGTGGGCATGGTCCTCGGCGTCGTGCGCGACGCGTTCCCGTCGCAGCAGGCGCGGCTTCCTGGGCGTGGCGGCCGGCTCGGGGAGAGGAGCCGCCGCCGGATTCTCCTTGAGGGACATGGCGTTCGATGACCGGGAGAGGGACGGGAGTCGCCCGCCGGCGAGGCCGTCCGGCGGGCGATTCCGAAAAGGATACCTGGAAAATATCAGGGCTTGACCCTGCTTCCATTAGGGATGACCCTGACGAGATGCTTGAAATATCGCACAATGAACGTTTTTCATTTGCCGGAAAAGGGTCGAGATGCCACGCATAGTCCTGTTCGAAAACATACACGCCAGCGCCCGGGAAGTCTTCGTCGCGGCGGGGTTCGACGATGTCGTCACGCACACGGGGGCGCTCGTGGGCGGCGCCCTGCGCGAGGCTCTCCAGGGCGCGCACGCGGTCGGCATCCGTTCCCGGACCCATCTCGACCAGGCCGTGCTGGCCGACCTGCCGGACCTGCGGGTCATCGGCTGCTTCTGCATCGGCACCAACCAGGTGGACCTGGAAACCGCCGCCCTGCGGGGGATCCCGGTGTTCAACGCGCCGTTCTCGAACACCCGTTCGGTGGCCGAAATGGTGCTGGGCGAGGCCATCCTGCTGCTGCGCCGCATCCCCGAAAAGAACGCCCGCGTCCACGAAGGCTTCTGGGACAAGACCGCCGACGGCGCCTACGAGGCGCGCGGCAAGACGCTGGGGATCGTCGGCTACGGCAACATCGGCTCCCAGGTCGGCATCCTGGCCGAATCCTTCGGCATGCGCGTGATCTACCACGACATCGAGGCCAAGCTGCCCCTGGGCAACGCCCACGCCACCTCCTCGCTGAAGAAATTCCTCGGCCAGGCCGACGTGGTCACCCTGCACGTGCCCGGCGGCAAGGACACGGCCAACCTGCTCGACGCCGACGCCATCGCCGCGATGCGCCCGGGCAGCATCCTGATCAACGCCTCGCGCGGCACGGTGGTGGACATCCCCGCGCTGCAGCGCGCGCTGAAGTCCGGCCACCTGTCGGGCGCCGCCATCGACGTGTTCCCCACCGAACCCAAGAGCCGCGACGAGGCGCTGGACAGCCCCCTGCGCGGCATGCACAACGTGATCCTGACGCCGCACATCGGCGGCAGCACCCAGGAATCCCAGGAAAACATCGGCCGGGAAGTCGCGGAAAAACTCAAGCGCTTCATCAGCAGCGGCACGACCAAGGGCGCCGTCAATTTCCCGGAAATCTCCTACCACGAGCAGGCGGGCGCGGCGCGCATCATCCACATTCACCAGAACGTGCCGGGCGCCATGGGCGCGCTCAGCAACCTGATGGGTGAATACGGCCTGAACATCGTCAGCCAGCAGCTGCAGACGCGCGGCAAGATCGGCTATGCCATCACCGACGTCGACGGCGAGGCCACCGACCAGGTCATCGAGGGCCTGCGGCGCCACCCCATTACGATCCGCTGCGACCGGGTCTGAGGCCGCCGATCCGGGCGCGGGGCGCCCGGAAAACCATGCCGCGCATGGGGTCTTGCCGCCGGGCCGGGGGACGGCCCGGGGCCTTTCTGTTCTCGGGCAGTCCCACTATACTGGGCATGCATTCCCAGGTGGCCCGCTGACATGATTGATCCTGTTTCGACAGTCCGGTGTCCTGTACGGAAATCGGGCGTTGTTTGATCCAGATCATCACCCTTACCGCGTGTGGGGGTTTATGGTGGAGGGTCCCTGAACCAGGAGCCCTTGCATGAGCCTCTCGCCCGATGATGCTTCGCCCAAGGCCCGCCGTGGTCGCCTGCTCACCGTCTGGACGCCCGAAGACCAGGCGTTCTGGGTCCGCGAAGGCCACGCCATCGCCAACGTCAATCTCTGGATCTCGATCCCGGCCCTGTTCCTGGCCTTCGCCGTCTGGCAGATGTGGAGCGTGGTGGCCGTCAATCTGCCCAATCTGGGCTTCAAGTACACCGAAAACGAACTGTTCTGGCTGGCGGCGCTGCCGGCCCTGTCCGGCGCCACGCTGCGCATCTTCTATTCCTTCATGGTGCCCGTGTTCGGCGGGCGGCGCTGGACGGCGCTGACCACGGCCAGCCTGCTGCTGCCCACCATCGGGGCGGGGCTGGCGGTCCAGGACCCGACCACGCCATATTCCACCATGCTGATCCTGGCCCTGCTGTGTGGCCTGGGGGGCGGGAACTTCTCCTCGTCCATGTCCAACATCAGCTTCTTCTTCCCCAAGGAACGCAAGGGCTCCGCCCTGGGTCTGAACGCCGGCCTGGGCAACCTGGGCGTCTCGTCGGTGCAGTTCCTGGCGCCGCTGGTCATCTCCATGGGCATCCTCGGCCCCTGGGCGGGCGAGCCGCAGATGGCCACGCTGTCCGGCGCCCACGGCGGCCCGGTCGAGGTCTGGGCCCAGAACGCCGCCTTCATCTGGGTGCCGTTCATCATCATCGCTTCCATGCTGGCCTGGGTCGGCATGCACGACATCGCCGACGCCAAGGCGTCCTTCCGCGATCAGGCGGTGATCTTCAAGCGCAAGCACAACTGGATCATGTGCTTCCTCTACCTGGGCACCTTCGGTTCCTTCATCGGCTTTTCCGCCGGCTTCCCGCTGCTGATCAAATACCTGTACCCGGAAATCCGTCCGCTGCAGTACGCCTGGCTGGGTCCCCTGGTGGGCGCCCTGGCGCGGCCTTTCGGCGGCTGGCTGTCCGACCGGATGGGCGGCGCGCGGGTCACCTTCTGGACCTTCTTCTGGATGATCCTGGGCGTGCTGGGCGTGATGGCCTCGCTGCCGGGCGGGCAGTCGCCGGGGAACTTCTACGGATTCCTGCTGTCCTTCCTGTTCCTGTTCTTCCTGACCGGCATCGGCAACGGCTCCACCTTCGCCATGATTCCCGTGATCTTCAATACGCTGGCGCAGCGCCGCCACGCGGCCGGCGGGCCGGACGGCCAGGCCCGCGCCGACGCCGAGGGCGCCAAGGAATCCGCCGCGGTGCTGGGATTCAGCGGCGCCATGGGCGCCTACGGCGGCTTCTTCATCCCCAAAAGCTTCGGCACGTCCTTCGAACTCACCGGTACGCCCTACGCCGCCCTGGTGTTCTTCGTCGTCTTCTATGCCGTGTCGATCGCCGTGACCTGGTGGTACTACTCGCGCCGCCGCGCCGAGATCCCGTGCTGACGCGCGGCAGTGCCGCCGGTCCGCGGCTGAACCTTTTCTAACGGAGCGCCCATCGTGAGCCATTTCATCGATCGCCTGAAATACTTTTCCCGTCCGAAGGAAACCTTTTCCGACGGTCACGGCGCCGTGGTCCGCGAAGACCGCACCTGGGAAGACGCCTACCGCAACCGCTGGCAGCACGACAAGATCGTCCGCTCCACGCACGGCGTGAACTGTACCGGGTCCTGTTCCTGGAAGATCTACGTCAAGGGCGGCCTGGTCACCTGGGAAACCCAGCAGACGGACTATCCGCGCACCCGTCCGGACATGCCCAACCACGAACCGCGCGGCTGTCCGCGCGGGGCCACGTTCTCGTGGTACCTGTACAGCGCCAACCGGGTCAAATACCCGATGCTGCGCGGCCGCCTGGCCCGGCTGTGGCGCGAACAGCGCAAGACGATGGGCGCCGTCCAGGCCTGGGAAGCCATCGTCTCCGATCCGGACAAGGCCGCCAGCTACAAGTCCGCGCGCGGCCTGGGCGGCTTCGTCCGGTCGAACTGGGACGAGGTCAACGAGATCGTCGCGGCGGCCAACATCCACACCATCAGGCGCCACGGCCCGGACCGCATCGCCGGCTTTTCGCCGATCCCGGCCATGTCCATGGTGTCCTACGCGTCCGGCAGCCGCTACCTGTCGCTGCTGGGCGGGTCCCTGCTCAGCTTCTACGACTGGTATTGCGATCTGCCGCCTTCCAGCCCGCAGACCTGGGGCGAGCAGACCGACGTCAGCGAATCGGCCGACTGGTACAACTCCACCTTCATCATGCTGTGGGGCTCGAACGTGCCCCAGACCCGCACGCCCGACGCCCACTTCATGGTCGAGGCCCGCTACCGGGGCGCCAAGGTCGTGTCCGTGTTCCCGGACTACGCCGAAGGCGCCAAATTCGGCGACATCTGGCTGCACCCCAAGCAGGGCACCGACGCGGCCCTGGCCCTGGCGATGGGCCACGTGATCCTCAAGGAATTCCACCTGGCGGGCAAGAGCGCCTATTTCGACCGTTACTGCCGCCAGTACACCGACATGCCCTTCCTGGTGCGCCTGGTGCGCCAGGGCGACCGCTACGTGCCCGACCGCAAGCTGCGGGCGGCCGATTTCGCCGACCGGCTAGGCCAGGACAACAATCCCGAATGGAAGACCCTCGCCTATGACGAAGAGACGGGCGAACTGATCGTGCCCCAGGGCTCCATCGGCTTCCGCTGGGGCCAGCAGGAAGGCGGCGACGCCGGCAAATGGAATCTGGAACTCAAGGACGCCCGGGGCCATGAAGTGCGGCCGCGCCTTTCCCTGATCGACGCCTACGACGAGGTCGCGCCGGTGGCCTTCCCGTATTTCGGCGGCGTCCATCACGATCATTTCCAGGGTTCGGACCACGACGAGGTCCTGGTGCGCAACCTGCCCGTCAGGCGCGTCCGGACCGCCGAAGGCGAGGTCCTGGTCGCCACGGTGTTCGACCTGTTCGTGGCCAATTACGGCATCGACCGGGGCCTGGGCGGCGACAACGCGGCCGCGTCCTATGACGACGACGTGCCCTACACCCCGGCCTGGCAGGAACGCATCACCGGCGTGGACCGCGAAAAGGTCATCACCGTGGCCCGCCAGTTCGCCGACAACGCCGACAAGACCGAAGGCAAGTCCATGGTCATCCTGGGCGCCGGCCTGAACCACTGGTACCACATGGACATGTCGTACCGGGGCATCATCAATCTGGTGTCCATGTGCGGCTGCGTGGGCCAGTCCGGCGGCGGCTGGTGCCACTACGTGGGCCAGGAAAAACTGCGTCCGCAGACCGGCTGGACCATGCTGACCTTCGCGCTGGACTGGCTGCGCCCGCCGCGCCACATGAACGGCACGTCGTTCTTCTATGCGCATACCGACCAGTGGCGCTACGAAAAGCTGCAGGTGCCGGAACTGCTCTCGCCCCTGGCGGACGCCTCGAAATACCAGGGCAGCCTGATCGACATGAACGTGCGCGCCGAGCGCATGGGCTGGCTGCCCACGGCGCCGCAGCTGCAGACCAATCCGCTGCAGGTCGTGCGCGACGCCCGGGCGGCCGGCCAGGATCCCAAGGACTACGCGGTCAACGGCCTGCGCGACGGCTCGCTGAAGTTCTCCTGCGAGGACCCCGACCATCCCGACAACTTCCCGCGCAACCTGTTCGTCTGGCGCTCCAACATCCTGGGCTCGTCGGGCAAGGGCCACGAATATTTCCTCAAGCACCTGCTGGGCACCCAGCACGGCGTGCAGGGCAAGGACCTGGGCGAGGCGGGCGACGCCCGGCCCCTGGAAGTCGCCTGGCGCGACGACGCGCCCCAGGGCAAGCTCGACCTGCTGGTGACCCTGGACTTCCGCATGTCCACGACCTGCGTGTATTCCGACGTCGTGCTGCCGACGGCCACCTGGTACGAAAAGAACGACCTGAACACGTCCGACATGCACCCCTTCATCCACCCGCTGTCGGCGGCCGTGGATCCGGTCTGGGAATCGCGCAGCGACTGGGAAATCTACAAGGGCCTGGCGAAGAAATTCACCGAACTCGCGGCCGACGCCGATCTGCCCGACGAGGACCTGGTGCTGCAGCCCCTGCAGCACGATTCTCCGGGCGAACTGAGCGACCCCTACGACGTGCGCGAATGGCGCAAGGGCGAATGCGACCTGATGCCCGGCAAGACGATGCCGAACATGATGGTCGTGAACCGGGACTACAAGCACGTCTACGAGCGCTTCATCACGCTCGGGCCGCTGGCGGAAAAACTCGGCAACGGCGGCAAGGGCATTTCCTGGGACACCAAGGAAGAAGTCGAATTCCTCGGCAAGCTCAACGGCCGCGAGCGCGACCCCGGCGTCGGCCAGGGCCAGCCGCGCATCTTCACCGACATCGACGCCTGCGAGACCGTCCTGACCCTGGCGCCGGAAACCAACGGCCACGTGGCCCTGAAGGCCTGGGCGGCGCTGTCGAAATTCACCGGACGGGACCATTCCCACCTGGTCAAGTCCAGCGAACACGAAAAGATCCGCTTCCGCGACATCCAGGCCCAGCCGCGCAAGATCCTGACTTCGCCCACCTGGTCGGGGATCGAGTCCGACAAGGTCAGCTACAGCGCCGGCTACACCAACGTGCACGAACTGATCCCCTGGCGCACGCTGACCGGGCGCCAGGAACTCTATCAGGACCACCCCTGGATGCGCGATTTCGGCGAATCCCTGTGCGTGTACCGGCCGCCGGTGGACACCAAGACCATCGGCCCCATGCTGGACAAGCGCTTCAGCAACGGCGAACCGCACGTGGTGCTGAACTTCATCACGCCGCACCAGAAATGGGGGATCCACTCCACCTATTCCGACAACCTGATCATGCTGACGCTTTCGCGCGGCGGCCCGATCGTCTGGATGTCGGAGATCGACGCGGCCAAGGCCGGCATCGTGGACAACGACTGGATCGAGGTCTTCAACGTCAACGGGGCGCTGGTCGCGCGCGCCGTGGTCAGCCAGCGCGTGCCCGAGGGCATGACCATGATGTATCACGCCCAGGAAAAGATCGTGAACGTGCCGGGATCCGAGGTCACCGGCAAGCGCGGCGGGATCCACAATTCCGTGACCCGCACCGTGCTCAAGCCCACGCACATGATCGGCGGCTACGCGCAGCTGTCCTACGGCTTCAACTACTACGGCACGGTCGGCTCGAACCGTGACGAGTTCGTGGTCGTCCGCAAAATGAAGAACGTCGACTGGATGGACGAAACCCACGAGGTTTCCGCCCAGACGCAGGCCTGAGGAGTCCGCCCCATGAAAATCCGCGCGCAAGTCGCCATGGTCCTGAATCTGGACAAATGCATCGGCTGCCATACCTGTTCGATCACCTGCAAGAACGTCTGGACGTCCCGCGAAGGCATGGAATACGCCTGGTTCAACAACGTCGAGACCAAGCCCGGCGTGGGCTACCCCAAGGACTGGGAAAACCAGGACCGCTGGAACGGCGGCTGGCGGCGCCGCGACAACGGCCGCATCGAGCCGCGCCAGGGCGGCAAGCTGCGCCTGCTGTCGCGCATCTTCTCGAACCCGAACCTGCCCGAGATCGACGACTACTACGAGCCCTTCACCTACGACTACGACTACCTGCAGAAGGCCCCGGAACGCACCACGCCCCCCGTGGCGCGGCCGCGTTCCCTGATCACCGGCCGGCGCATGGAAAAGATCGAATGGGGTCCCAACTGGGAGGAAATCCTGGGGGGCGAATTCGCCAAGCGCTCGCAGGACTACAACTTCGAGGCGGTGCAGAAGGACATCTACGGGCAGTTCGAGAACACCTTCATGATGTACCTGCCGCGCCTGTGCGAGCACTGCCTGAACCCCACCTGCGTGGCCAGTTGTCCGTCCGGCTCCATCTACAAGCGCGCCGAGGACGGCATCGTCCTGATCGATCAGGACAAGTGCCGCGGCTGGCGCATGTGCGTGTCCGGCTGTCCGTACAAGAAGATCTACTACAACT
>CBFGXR010000010.1:0-16678 GCA_965652675.1 uncultured Castellaniella sp. | reverse complement strand
CGGGGTCTACCGGGTGGTCGAGACCCGCCTGCCCGACACGCTGCACAACCGCCCCGCCCAGGTCGAACTGGACGGCGACACGCTGCGCATCCGGGCGCTGCAGGGCGGCCATTGACGGGGCGCGTCCGCCGCTTTGGTGCCGATCCGGGATCCCGGTCCGGCACCCCGTCACATCCGGACACGCCCCACCGACGGCAAGCCGGCCTTCCCGGGGCATTTTGCTTTACGATGTCATGAATTTTTCGAACAGGGGAACACAGTCACCATGGCGCGCATCGTTGTAGTCACCTCCGGCAAGGGGGGAGTGGGCAAGACCACCACCAGCGCGAGCTTCTCGGCCGGTCTGGCCATGCACGGCCACAAGACGGTCGTGATCGAC
Source organism: uncultured Castellaniella sp. (assembly GCA_965652675.1). GTDB lineage: Bacteria > Pseudomonadota > Gammaproteobacteria > Burkholderiales > Burkholderiaceae_B > Castellaniella. The sequence goes on along the minus strand of CBFGXR010000010.1, from coordinate 16,299 downwards.
TTCGACGTCGGCCTGCGCAACCTGGACCTGATCATGGGCTGCGAACGCCGCGTGGTCTACGACTTCGTCAACGTCATCCAGGGCGAAGCCACCCTGAACCAGGCGCTGATCCGCGACAAGCAGCTGGAAAACCTGTACATCCTGCCAGCCTCGCAAACGCGCGACAAGGACGCCCTGACGCGCGAAGGCGTGGAAAAGGTCCTGAACGACCTGGCCGCCATGGACTTCGAATACATCGTCTGCGATTCCCCCGCCGGGATCGAGACCGGCGCCATCATGGCGTCCTACTTCGCCGACGACGCGCTGGTGGTCACCAACCCCGAAGTCTCCTCGGTGCGCGACTCCGACCGCATCCTGGGCATCCTGTCGGCCAAGTCCCGCCGCGCCGAAAAGGGCGACGAGCCGATCAAGGAACACCTGCTGCTGACCCGCTACAACCCCAAGCGCGTGGCCGACGGCGAAATGCTGTCCCTGGGCGACATCGAGGACATCCTGCGCATCCGCCTGATCGGCGTGATCCCGGAATCGGAAACCGTGCTGCAGGCGTCCAACCAGGGCATCCCGGCCATCCACATCCGCGACTCCGACGTCGCCCTGGCCTACCAGGACGTGGTGGCCCGCTACCTGGGCGAAGAAAAGCCCCTGCGCTTCGTGGACTACGAGAAACCCGGCCTGTTCAAGCGCCTGTTCGGGGGTAAATAAGCATGTCGTTCCTGGATTTCCTGCGCGGACAGAAAAAGACCTCGGCCAGCATCGCCAAGGACCGCCTGCAGCTCATTCTGATCAACGAACGCGGCAGCGGCCGCAACGCGCCCGACTTCCTGCCGCAGATGCAGAAGGAACTGATCGCGGTGATCTCGAAATACGTCCAGATCAATCCCGAGGACATCAAGGTCAACCTGGACCGCCAGGATTCCCTGGAAGTGCTCGAGGTCAAGATCGAGATGCCGCAGGCCGAAGCGCGCAACTGAGCGACACGAGGGTCCGCAGGGACCCGGTCTTGGATCGGGATATCCCTTCCACGTCGCGCCTTGCAAGGCGCTCCGATTCGACGGGCACACGAGGGTCCGCAGGGACCCTCATGTGTCCCGTCAAATCCACGTCAGCGTGGCCCACACCACCAGCGGGATCGTGGCCACCGACAGCACGTTGCCCAGCAGCACCACGCTGGCCACGGTCCTGGGCTCCACGCGGTACTGTTCGCACAGCAGGTAGTTCAGCACCGCCGGCGGCAGCATGACCGACAGCGCCACCATGCGCGCCCATTCCGGCGTCAGAGGCAGCAGCCACAGCACGACGGGCAGCGTCAGCAGGCCCGCCAGCAGGTACAGGACGTTGATGCGCAGCGCCAGGCCCAGTTGTTCGACCCGGTCCTGGGACAGGCGCACGCCCAGCCCGAACAGCATCAGCGGAATGGCGATCTGCCCGGTCAGGTCCAGCGTGGTCGTCACGAAGGGCGGAATCCATTCCCGATGCGGCGCCAGGGCCACGCCCAGCAGGGCCGCCCAGATGTTGGGATTGCGCAGCCACATCCAGCGGCTGCCGCCGCGCGACAGCAGGAACAGCCCCAGGGAAAAATGCAGCAGGTTCGACAGCACGAACAGGACGACGATGTCGCCCAGCAGGTCCTTGCCGTAGGCCAGCATCATCAGCGGAATGCCGATATTGCCGGTGTTGCGGAACATCCCCGGCACCAGGAAGGCGGGGCGGGACACCCCCGGCGCGCGCACCAGGGCCAGCAGCAGACCCGGCACGACGATGATCAGCACCCCGGCCGCCACCAGCGGCCAGCCGCGCGCCAGGTCGACCGGATTGTCCAGCAGCGCGGAAAACACCAGCGCCGGGCAGAACACCATCACGTTGGCGTGGTTGATGAACGCCATGTCCGGCGTGCGCGCCTGGCGGCGGCCGAAGGCGAAGCCCAGGGCCGCCACGGCGAAGACGGGCAGGACGATGTTCAGCAGGGTCAGGATCATGGGGGGAGCGGCAGGGATACGACAGGCAGCCCAGAGTGTACAGCGCCGCCCCCATGCGCCCCGATCAGTACCCCAGCGCGAAGTCCTCGGCCGGCAGGTCCATCAGCACATCGGGACCGGCCTTGATCGCTTCCACGTGCGCGCGGGTGCGCGGCAGGATGCGGGCGAAGTAGAAGCGCGCGGTGTGCAGCTTGGCCTGGTAGAAGGCCTTGTCGCCCTCGCCCGCCGACAGCTTCTCGGCCGCGACGCGCGCCATGTCGGCCCAGAAATAGGCCAGCGTCACGTAGCCCGAATACATCAGGTAGTCCACGGACGCGGCGCCCACCGCCTCGCGGTTGGTCATGGCCTTCATGCCGATCTTCAGGGTCAGGTCGCCCCATTCCTTGTTCAGCTCGGCCAGGGGCTTCACCAGTTCGGAGATCGCGCGGTTGCCGCTGTGGGCCTTGCAGAACTTGTGCACGACCTTGGTGAAGATGCGCAGCGGTTCGCCCTGGGTCATCAGCACCTTGCGGCCCAGCAGGTCCAGCGCCTGGACGCCGGTCGTGCCCTCGTACAGCATGGAAATGCGGCTGTCGCGCACGTTCTGTTCCATGCCATGCTCGGAGATGTAGCCGTGGCCGCCGAAGACCTGCACGCCCAGGTTGGCCGCCTCGAAGCCGGTCTCCGTCATGAAGGCCTTGGCGATCGGGGTCAGGAAGCCCAGCAGCTTGTCGGCCTGTTCGCGCGCGTCGGCGTCCTGGCTGTGCTGCATGATGTCCACCTGCTGCGCGGCGTAGTACAGCAGCGCGCGGTTGCCCTCGGCGTAGGACTTGATCGTCAGCAGCATGCGGCGCACGTCGGGGTGCACGATGATCGGGTCGGCCGGCTGGTCGGGGAATTTCGGGCCGCTCAGGGCGCGCATCTGCAGGCGTTCGCGGGCGTAGGTCGTGGCGCCCTGGAGGGCGACCTCGGCGTGCGCCAGGCCCTGGATGGCGGTGCCCAGGCGCGCCGTGTTCATGAACGTGAACATGCAGTTCAGGCCCTTGTTGGCCGGTCCGATCAGGAAGCCGGTGGCGCCGTCGAAGTTCATCACGCAGGTGGCGTTGCCGTGGATGCCCATCTTGTGCTCGATCGAGCCGCAGGACACGCCGTTGCGCGCGCCCAGGCCGCCCTGGCCGTCGGGCAGGAACTTGGGCACGATGAACAGGGAAATCCCCTTGGTGCCGGCGGGCGCGTCCGGCAGGCGGGCCAGGACGATATGGACGATGTTTTCCGCCATGTCGTGCTCACCGGCGGAAATGAAGATCTTGGTGCCGGTGACCTTGTAGCTGCCGTCGGCCTGCGGCTCGGCCTTGGTGCGCAGCATGCCCAGGTCGGTACCGCAGTGCGGCTCGGTCAGACACATGGTGCCGGTCCATTGGCCGGACACCAGGGGTTCCAGATAGGTCTTCTGCTGTTCGGGCGTACCGTGCGCCTGCAGGGTGTTCATGGCGCCGTGCGACAGGCCGGGATACATGCCCCAGGCCCAGTTGGCCTCGCCCATCAGTTCGCTGATGGCCATGCCCAGCGATTCCGGCAGGCCCTGGCCGCCGTGGGCCGCGTCATGCGACAGCGCCGGCCAGCCGCCTTCGACGTACTGGGCGTAGGCTTCCTTGAAACCGGCCGGGGTCTTGACGCCCTCGGGCGACCAGGCGCAGCCTTCGCGATCCCCCACCGGGTTCAGCGGCGCCAGCACCTGTTCGCAGAACTTGGCGCCCTCTTCCAGGATGGCGCCGACCATGTCGGGAGTGGCTTCCTCGCAGCCCGGCAGGGACTGGTAGTGGGCGGGGTAGTTCAGGACCTCGTCGCGCACGAAACGGATGTCGCGCAAGGGGGCTTTGTAATCGGGCATCTCCGGTCTCCAGGGGGGATAGTCGAGGGCGATCCCGGCGACCCCGGACGAGGGGTCCGACGGGATGCCGGTCTGTTCTTCACGCCGTCGAATCTAAATTCAAACGATCGTTTGAATTTAAGAGGAAAGCCCGTTTGAAGTCAAGCGCCGGACACGTAAAAAAAACGCCCTCCGGAGGAGGGCGCCCATCGCGGGAAAGCGCGAAACGGTCAGTGGTTCTTGCCGACCTGATCACCGATGACGCCGCCAATGGCCGCGCCGCCCACCGTGCCCAGGATGCCCCCGCCGGTGATGACGGCCCCCGCCACGCCGCCCAGGCCCGCGCCCGTGACGGCCGATTTCTGACGGTGGCTCATGTTGTCCCAGGACGAGCATCCGGCCATGGCTGTCGCCAGCATCAGGGCCGCGCCGATTTTTCCGAGTGTCCTGATCGTCATGATGGTTCTCCTTTTCGTGTGCTGCGTGATGATCTGCGCCCGATCGGGCGTCCTGGCTTCTTTATAAGCGCCAGGCCCCGAAAAAGGTGTGAATCATGATGTCGATATCTGTAACTTGTAACAGCGACGGCCGCTACTTCACCAGGGCCAGCACATCCCGGAAGGCCGGGTGCGTCGGGGTTTCGAGCCATTCGTAGATCGCCATTTCGGACGTGACGGTCTCCAGCCCGTGATGGCGCCAGCGCTCGCAGGCCACCGACCAGTCCGATTCGCGGCGGGAACCGATGCCGTCGGCCACCAGCACGGGCTGGAACCCGGCCCGCGCCAGGCCCAGGCCGGTTTGTAACACGCAGATGTGGGCTTCGGTGCCCGTCAACAACACCCGCGTCCGGCCCGCGGGCCAGTCCGCCAGGAAATCGGCCTCGCGGCACGCGTCGAAATGGGTCTTGGCCACGACATGGTCGACGTGCGCCAGCAGATCGGGATGGGTGGCGCCAATCTTGCCGGGCCAGTGCTCGGTCGCCCAGACCGGCACCGACAACAGGCGCGCGGCCTGCGCCAGACGCGCGACCCGGCCGCACAGGGCGTCGGCGTCGCGGATGGCGGGCAGCAGTCTTTCCTGCATGTCCACGATCAGCAGCAGGCTGTCGTGCGCGGCCAGCGTCGATGCGGTCCCGGGCATTATTTCAGGGCCTTGTAGCGCAGGCGGTGCGGGCGGGCGGCCTCCTCGCCCAGGCGGGCCTTTTTATCGGCCTCGTATTCCTGGTAGTTGCCGTCGAAGAACACCACCCGGGAATCGCCCTCGAAGGCCAGGATGTGGGTGGCGATGCGGTCCAGGAACCAGCGGTCATGGCTGATGACCAGCACGGAGCCGGCGAATTCCAGCAGGGCGTCTTCCAGGGCGCGCAGGGTTTCCACGTCCAGGTCGTTGGACGGTTCGTCCAGCAGCAGCACGTTGCCGCCCGCGATCAGGGTCTTGGCCAGGTGCAGGCGGCCGCGTTCGCCGCCCGACAGCTTGCCGACCTGCTTGCCCTGGTCCGCGCCCTTGAAGTTGAAGCGGCCCAGATAAGCGCGCGCCGGCATCTCGAAACGGCCCACAGTCAGCAGGTCGGCGCCGTCGGAGATGGCGTCGAACACGGTCTTGTCGTCGGGCAGGGATTCGCGCGACTGGTCCACATAGGCCAGTTTCACCGTCTGTCCCAGGGCAACTTCGCCGGCATCCGGGGTTTCCTGGCCGGCGATCATGCGGAACAGCGTCGATTTGCCCGCACCGTTGGGGCCGATGATGCCGACGATGGCCCCGGCGGGAATCTTGAAGCTGAGGTCGTCGATCAGCAGGCGGTCGCCGAAGGACTTGGACACGTTGCGGAATTCGATGACCTCGTTGCCCAGGCGCTCGGCCACGGGAATGAAGATTTCCTGGGTCTCGTTGCGCTTCTGGTATTCGTGCGAGGACAGTTCCTCGAAGCGCGCGAGGCGGGCCTTGGCCTTGGCCTGGCGGCCCTTGGGGTTCTGCCGCACCCATTCCAGTTCTTTCTTGATGGTGCGCTGGCGGGCGGATTCGGCGGCCTCTTCCTGTTTCAGGCGGTCTTCCTTCTGTTCCAGCCAGGAGCTGTAGTTGCCCTTCCAGGGGATGCCGTGGCCCCGGTCCAGTTCCAGGATCCATTCGGCGGCGTTGTCCAGGAAGTAGCGGTCGTGGGTGACGGCGACGACGGTGCCGGGGAACTGGCGCAGGAAGACTTCCAGCCATTCGACCGATTCGGCGTCCAGGTGGTTGGTGGGCTCGTCCAGCAGCAGCATGTCGGGCTTGGACAGCAGCAGGCGGCACAGGGCCACGCGGCGCTTTTCACCGCCGGACAGCTTGCCGACCACGGCGTCCCAGGGCGGCAGGCGCAGGGCGTCGGCGGCGATTTCCATCTGGGTCTCGATGTCGTCGCTGCCGCTGGTGGCGGCCGCCGCGATGACGGCCTCCAGGTCGGCCTGTTCGGCGGCCAGGGCGTCGAAATCGGCGTCGGGCTCGGCGTAGGCGGCATAGACCTCGTCCAGGCGCTTGCGGGCCTCGAAGACTTCGCCCAGACCGACTTCGACGGCCTGGCGGACGGTGTGGTCGGGATCGAGCTGCGGTTCCTGCGGCAGGTAACCGATGCGCAGGCCCGCCATGGGGACGGCTTCGCCCTCGATGTCCTTGTCCACCCCCGCCATGATCTTCAGCAGGGTGGATTTGCCCGAGCCGTTCAGGCCCAGGACCCCGATCTTGGCGCCGGGGAAGAAGGACAGGGAGATGTCCCGCAGGATCTGGCGTTTGGGCGGCACGATCTTGCCGACCCGGTTCATGGAATAGACGTACTGTGCCATGTCTCGACGGTGAAAAGGCGCGCCGAAGGATTCGGCCGCGCAAAGCTTCGATTGTAGGCCGGACGGGCGACGGATCAAACCGTACAATGCCGATCATCAGCCATCCCCGCCCATTTCCGACCATGACCCTTCCCCTCGCATTCACTCCGGCCGAGGCCGACCTGCTGGGCCGCACGGCCGACGCGCTGTGCGCCTGGCTGGGCAAGCCCGTAATCGCCGAAATCGTGTCCGAGCCCGACGAGGGCTACGAATGGGCGCTGTTCGCCCTGCCGCTGGGCCCCAAGGATGAAAGCGGGGACCGGCCCCGCGTCCAGGTGGGGGGACCGGGCGCGCGCTTCCTGGGCAATTGCGGCGGCCTGGACCTGGGCGACGGCCAGGCGGTGGATTGCGAACTCCTCTGGGCCGTCCAGTTGTCCGACCTGGAAGGCGTGCGCTACATCAAGGTGGACGCCCAGGGCGAGGAAGTCGCCTGGACCGACACGCTGTCGGACCTGCTGCCCTTCGATCTGCAGGAAATCGCCGCGCCCCCGGACGACGAAGACGAAGACGAAGAAACGCCTGGGGACCGCTGAGCGGGCCTTCCCCGGACGCTCAGGTCGTCACCGGGTGCTTGGCCCGCGCCGCCGCGTCCCGCAGGCGGTCGCGCGCGTACAGCGCCACCCCGGCCGGCCACATGGCGGCCACCAGCAGGCGCGACGTCCAGCGGTTCAGGCATCGCCCGGCGGGGCGCGCGATCCGCTGCGCGCGCAGGTGCAGGCCGAAGCGGGTATAGCGGATCGCCGCGCCGAAGAACGAGGCCGGCTGGTAGCGGAACCAGCCCAGGCAATGCGCCACCGTATCGTGCGCCAGCAGCCACAGCCCCAGCGCATGGCGGCCGCTGTCGGCCGGCCATCCTTCGCGCGACAGGCCGTCCGCATCGGCGTGGTACACGCGGAACACCTGATTGACGAAACGGGTCAGGTAGCCGGCCCGGGCGATCGCCCGCCAGACCAGGCTTTCGGGCACGAAGCCGGGGATGTCCTCGGGAAAGGGGAACTGGCGCAGCACGTCCGTGCGCAGACAGCCGAATTTCTCGCCCCGGACGTGGTAGCGGAAGGTCATGTCCAGCGAGGACACGTCCATGACGTCCCGGGGGTACATGTCGCCCACCACGCGGCCGTCGGGCCGCGCGCACAGGCCGGTGATCGCCACGGTGCGCCCGCGCTGGGCGGGCGGGATCTGTTCCCAGACGCCGGCCATGTGGTACAGGGCGTTGGGGTCCAGTTCGTCGTCGCTGTCGATGGCCACCAGCCATTCGCCCTGCGCGTGGCGCACCCCATTGTTGAAAGCTGTTTTCTTGTGTTGATTGGGTTGCCAGACGTAACGGATCGGGAAACTGGCTTCCTGCTGCCACCCCTGGACCAGGGTCCGGGTGGCATCCGTCGAACCGTCGTCCACGACCACCCATTCGAAGTCCTGGAAGGACTGTTCCCGCAGCGAACGGTAGACGCGTTCCAGCGTGTGCGCGCGGTTGTAGGTCGGCGTGACGACGGAAAACAGATGACGCCAACAAGCCATGCCGGGAGGCTCCTCCTTGTTCCGATCAGCCCATGATAGTCGTAAAAAAAACCACGAACCGTCGGGTCCGTGGTTTCCCTGATGCCGAATTGTATAAAAACGATACGGCTGGCCGGCGTCGAAAAATCAGACGCGCTTGACCTTTTCCAGCATCTTGAAGACGCCCTTGGGGGCGCGCACGAACAGACGCTTGAAGGCCTTGCCAAGGCAACGGCGTTCCAGGGTGTTGCGCCGCGTGCGTTTGATTTCTGCCATGAGGATCTCCTGGTGTAAGGCGGGCTTGAAAGCAAAACACGCCATTTTAGCAAAGTTTCACCAGTTGCCGGCAAGCGTCCGGGCGTGCCCGGGCGCACCGCCCTCGCCGCCTACTGGCGCACGCCTTCGATCTCGATCTGCAGGCGCACGGCATCGGGGATGCCCGGCAGGCCGAAGCCCATGCCCCACTGGCTGCGCTGGAGATCCGCCCGGAAATCCCCGCCGCAGACTTCGCGGTCCAGGCGCTTGTTCTGGTAGCAGTTGAAGCGGACGGCGTTCAGCTTGATCGGATGGGTCTGCCCCAGCAGGGTCAGCTTGCCCTCGACGGCGCGGACCAGGTCGCCCTCGAAGCGGAAGGCGGTGGATTCGAAGCGGGCCTCGGGGTGCGGTCCGGCCTGGAAGAAGTCGCCGCCCAGCAGGTGCTCGTCGAAGCCCTTGGAGCCCGTGTTGATCGATTTCATGTCGATGCGGATCTTCGCCTGGCCCGTCCTGGCCTCGCGATCGAAGACGACGTCGCCCTCGACCGTGTCGAAACGCCCCCGCACCGTGGACGTGCCGTTGTGCAGGACTTCGAAATAGACGAAGGTGTGATCCGCGTCGGTCTTGTAGTCGGCCGCCTGGGTCAGCAGGGGGGCGACGCACAGCAGGGGCAGGACGAGCAGGCGTTTCATGGCGGTTCTCCGGTTTTCCAGGGAAGCCGGGCCCGGCCCGGCATGGTTCAGTTCATTGTAAGGATCGGACGGCGCCGGCGGGCCGGCCGAGGGGCCGGACATCTGACGCGGATCAAGCCGGGCGGCTTCCCCGGACCCTCGCACGCACCCGGAAACAGGCCCTCTCGCCGGTCGTCGCAAAGGCGCTGCGCGCCGGATTATGATGACGGAATGAACGCACCCATCCGCATCTTCGGCGCCCGCCAGAACAACCTGAAAAACCTGGATCTGACGATCCGCACCGGGGAACTCCTGGTGGTGACCGGCGTGTCCGGATCCGGCAAGAGCTCGCTGGCCTTCGACACCCTGTACGCCGAAGGCCAGCGCCGCTACGTCGAGACCTTCTCGCCCTACGCGCGCCAGTTCCTGGACCGCATGGACAAGCCCCAGGTCGACCGTATCGAGGGCATCCTGCCGGCCATCGCCATCGACCAGGTCAACCCGGTGCGCAATTCGCGCAGCACCGTGGGCACCATGACGGAGCTGAACGACCACCTGAAGCTGCTCTACGCCCGCGCCGGCCACCTGCACTGCCGCGACTGCGCCCGGCCGGTGACGCGCGACGATCCCGCCAGCATCCGGCGCCAGCTGGACGGCCTGTGCGCCGCCCACGACCCCCGCCTGGTGATCACCTTTCCGGTCTCGGTGCCCGCCAATTTCACCGAGGACGAGGTGCGCGGTTTCCTGGAACAGCAGGGCTACACGCGCATCCACCGCCAGGACGATCCCGTCCCCGCGCCCGGGGCCGCCGCGGCCACGGGAAAGGCGGCTGGCAAACGCAAGGCCGGCGATCCCGGCCGGCGCGTGCTGCACGTCGTGCAGGACCGCTTCCGCCTGGGCAACGCGGAATCCGCGCGCGTGGACGAAGCCCTGGAAACGGCCCTGCGTCAGGGCAACGGCCGGCTCGCCGTCCATGCGCTGTTCGACGAAGGCGAGGAGGAATGGCGCTTCAGCGCCGGCCTGCACTGCGCGCAGTGCGACATCGACTACGGCACGCCGCTGCCCAGCACGTTCTCCTTCAATTCCCCGCTGGGCGCCTGCGAGCACTGCCGGGGCTTCGGCCGGGTGATGGGCATCGACTACGGCCTGGTGGTGCCGGACGAGACCCGCAGCCTGCGCGGCGGGGCGATCAAGCCCTGGCAGACCGCCAGCTACAAGGAATGCCAGGTCGAGATGGAACGCTACGCCCCCAAGGCCGGCGTGCGCCTGGACGTGCCCTGGCGCGACCTGACGGACGCCGAGCGCGGCTGGGTGATCGGCGGCGCGCCCGACTGGAAGGGCGGACCGTCCGCCTGGAAGCACCAGTGGTACGGCGCGCAGCGCTTCTTCGACTGGCTGGAATCGCGCGCCTACAAGATGCACGTGCGCGTGCTGCTGTCCAAATACCGCAGCTACACGCCCTGCCCGCACTGCAAGGGCGCGCGGCTCAAGCCCGACGCCACGCTGTGGCGCCTGGGGCGGGACCGGGACGCGATCCCCGGCGCCCCCCGTTTCCTGCCGCCGCACGCGCGCTGGACGCCCGAACAGCTGGCGGCCCTGCCCGGCCTGGGGCTGCACGACCTGATGCGCCTGCCCATCGAGCGGGTGCGCGACTGGTTCGAGGACATCGAACTAGGCCGCTCCATGGACGAGGCGCTGGTCGAACTGCTGGACGAGGTCCGCGCCCGCCTGCGCTTCCTGTGCGACGTCGGCCTGGGCTACCTGTCGCTGGACCGCCAGAGCCGCACCCTGTCGGGCGGCGAGGTCCAGCGCATCAATCTGACCACCGCGCTGGGCACGTCCCTGGTGAACACCCTGTTCGTGCTGGACGAGCCGTCTATCGGCCTGCACCCGCGCGACATCCACCGCATCGTCCAGGTCATGCACCGCCTGCGCGACCACGGCAACACCCTGGTCGTGGTGGAACACGATCCCCAGGTCATGATCGCCGCCGACCGCATCCTGGACGTCGGCCCGGGGCCGGGCGAACGCGGCGGACACATCGTCTTCGACGGCACGCCGGCCGAGCTGTCCGTGGCCGACACGCTGACGGGCCGCTATTTCGGCGGCCGCATGCGCATCGAATCGCCGCGCCCCCTGCCGGTGCAGGACAACACCCCGCGCCTGCTGCTGCAGGGCGCCCGCGCCAACAATCTGCAAGGCGTCGATTTCTCCCTGCCGCTGGGCCGGCTGGTGTGCCTGACCGGCGTGTCCGGATCGGGCAAGTCCACCCTGGTGCAGGACGTGCTCTACCCCGCCCTGCTCAAGCGCCTGGGCCGCGCCACCGAGGCGCCCGGCGAATACGCCGCCCTGCTGGGCGCGGAACGCATCGCCGACGTGGTGATGGTGGACCAGACGCCCATCGGCAAGACGGCGCGCTCCAACCCGGCCAGCTACGTCGGCGCCTTCGACGCCATCCGCAAGCTGTTCGCCGCCGCCCCGCTGTCGCAGGAACGCGGCTACACGGCCGGCACCTTCAGCTTCAACACCGGCGACGGCCGCTGCCCCGGCTGCGGCGGCACCGGATTCGAGCACGTGGAAATGCAGTTCCTGTCGGACGTCTACCTGCGCTGTCCCGACTGCGACGGCCACCGCTTCCGGCCGCAGGTGCTGGAAGTGCGCATCGAGCACCTGGGCCGCAGCGCCTCGATCAACGAGGTCCTGGACATGACCGTGAGCGAGGCGCTGGACTTCTTCAAGGGCCTGCGCGACGTGCAGTGGGGCCTGGCGCCCCTGGCCGACGTGGGCCTGGAATACGTGCGCCTGGGCCAGCCCGTGCCGACCCTGTCGGGCGGCGAGGCCCAGCGCCTGAAGCTGGCCGGCCACCTGGCCGAGGCCGCGCGCTCGCGGGCGCCGCAGGGCGCCCTGAAGGGCAGCCTGCTGCTGTTCGACGAGCCCACCACCGGCCTGCACTTCGACGACATCGCCCGCCTGATGCGGGCCTTCCGCAAGCTGCTGGCCGCCGGCCATTCATTGCTGATCATCGAACACAATCTGGACGTGATCCGCGCCGCCGACTGGGTCGTGGACCTGGGGCCGGAAGGCGGCGACCAGGGCGGCCGCATCGTGGCGGAAGGCACGCCGGACGAGTTGATGCGCCATCCGGATTCGCACACCGGCCGGGCGCTGGCCGATTACGAACGTCAGGTGAACAGCCCGGCGCTGGTCCTGAACGAACCCGCGCCGCGCCTGCCGGCGGCGGCCACGGCCAGCCCCGACATCCACATCCTGAACGCCCGCGAGCACAATCTGAAGGGCATCGACGTGCACATCCCGCGCGACGCCTTCACGGTCATCACCGGCGTGTCGGGGTCGGGCAAGTCCACCCTGGCCTTCGACATCCTCTTCAACGAAGGCCAGCGGCGCTACCTGGAATCCCTGAACGCCTACGCGCGCGCCATCGTGCAGCCGGCCGGCAAGCCGGACGTGGACGCGATCTACGGCATCCCGCCCACCGTCGCCATCGAGCAGCGCACCAGCCGGGGCGGGCGCAAGTCCACCGTCGCCACCATGACGGAGATCCACCATTTCCTGCGCCTGCTGTACGTGCGCCTGGGCACCCAGATGTGCCCGGACTGCGACGTCCCCGTGGCGCCGCAGACGCCGGAGCAGATCGTCGCGCAGCTGCTGCGCGACCACGCGGGCGAGCACATCGGCCTGCTGGCGCCGCTGGTGGTGGCGCGCAAGGGCTACTACACCGACCTGGCGAAATGGGCGGCCTCGCACGGCCACACCCATCTGCGCGTGGATGGAAAATTCATCCCGGTCAGCCCCTGGCCGCGCCTGGACCGCTACCAGGAACACACCATCGAACTGCCGGTGAGCGACCTGATCGTGGACGTGCGCGACGAGGCCGGCCTGCGCGAAGCCGTGCGCGCCGCTCTGGCGCTGGGCCACGGCAGCTTCCGCGTGCTGGCCGGCCTGACCGCGCCCGGCCCGGCCACGATCGAGGCGCGCCGCGCCGCCGGCCTGGCCTCCGATCCGCGCCTGCTGACGTTTTCCATCAAGCGCGCCTGCCCGAACTGCGGCACCAGCTTCCCCGAACCCGATCCGCGCCTGTTCTCCTACAACTCGCGCCACGGCTGGTGCCCGGGCTGCTACGGCACCGGCCTGCAGCTGACCGGCTTCACCGAGGACCAGAGTGGCGAGGAATCCGTCTGGCTGGACGAGGCCACCGGCCTGCCGCAGCCCTGCCCCCAATGCCAGGGCCAGCGCCTGAACCGCGTGGCGCGGGCCTTCCGCTGGCGTGACCGCTCGATCGCCGAACTGGCCTCGATGCCCGTCAGCGACGCCCAGCGCTTCTTCCTGGGGCTGGGCGCCCAGGGCCGCGAGGCCGAGATCGCCCGCGACATCCTGACCGAGATCCGCGGCCGCCTGGACTTCATGACGGACGTGGGCCTGGGCTATCTGGCCCTGGACCGCGCCGCGCCCACCCTGTCGGGCGGCGAGGCCCAGCGCATCCGCCTGGCCGCGCAGCTGGGCTCGAACCTGCAGGGCGTGTGCTACGTGCTGGACGAGCCCACCATCGGCCTGCATCCGCGCGACAACCGCATCCTGCTGGACGCGCTGACCCGCCTGGAAGGCAACGGCAACACCCTGGTGGTGGTCGAGCACGACGAGGACACCATCCGCCGCGCCGGCCACGTGATCGACATCGGCCCGGGCGCCGGCGTGCGCGGCGGCATGGTGGTCGCCCAGGGCACGGTCGAGGAAATCACCCGCAACCCGGCCTCGGTCACCGGGCGTTACCTGCGCGAACCCCTGGTCCACCCCATGAACGGCCGGCGCGCCGTGGACGCCGCCACGCCCAGCCTGGACATCGAGGACGCCACGCTGCACAACCTGCGCCAGGCCAACGCGCGCATCCCGCTGGGACGCCTGAACGTCGTCACCGGGGTGTCGGGCTCGGGCAAGTCCACCCTGGCGCGCGACGTGCTGCTGGACAACCTGGCGCGCCGGGTCGGCAAGCAGGCCACGGGCCCGTGGCAGGGCTGCCGCACGATCCGCGGCTGGGAGGCCGTCGACCGGGTGCTGGAAGTCGACCAGACGCCCATCGGCAAGACGCCCCGGTCCTGCCCCGCCACCTACGTGGGCTTCTGGGACGACATCCGCAAGCTCTACGCCGGCACGCGCGAATCGCGGCTGCGCGGCTGGACGGGCTCGCGCTTTTCCTTCAACACCGGCGACGGCCGCTGCCCGGAATGCGAAGGCCAGGGCATGCGCACCATCGAGATGAGTTTCCTGCCGGATGTGAAGGTGCCGTGCGACGCCTGCCACGGCGCGCGCTTCAACCAGGAAACCCTGGGCGTGCAATGGAACGGCCGCAGCGCGGGCGAGGTGCTGCGCATGGAAGTCGACGACGCCATCGGCCAGTTCTCCGCGCACCGCCGCATCGCCCGCGCGCTGCAGCTGATGCAGGACGTGGGCCTGGGCTACCTGACGCTGGGCCAGCCCTCGCCCACGCTGTCCGGCGGCGAGGCCCAGCGCATCAAGCTGGTCACCGAACTGACCAAGGCGCACCTGGACGAAGGCGTGCTGCGCACCGGCCGCGCCTCGCGCGTCCCGCACACGCTGTACGTGCTGGACGAGCCCACCGTGGGCCTGTCCACGGCGGACGTGGAAAAACTGATCCGCGTGCTGCACCGGCTGGTGGACGCCGGCCACACCGTGGTGGTCATCGAGCACAACCTGGACGTCATCGCCGAGGCCGACTGGATCGTGGACCTGGGCCCCGAGGGCGGCGACCAGGGCGGCCGCGTGGTCGCCCAGGGCAGCCCCGAAAAACTCTGCGCGAGCGGCACCCACACCGGGCGGATCCTGGCGGAATTCCTGGGGACCGCTCCGGACGCGGATGCCGGGACGCGGGCCATCCGGTGAGCTGCCTGTTCGAGGACCGGCTGGCGGGCCGGTCGCTGCGGCTGCTCGATCCGGTGGCGCGCATCGCCGTCCACCGCCGCGACGAACTGCCCGCCGCCTGGGACGCCATCGAGGCCGCCCGGCGGGCGGGCCACTGGGTCGCCCTGCTGCTGGACTACGAACTGGGCGAATGGCTGGCGCCGGAGGCCGCCGACCCGGCGGACGCCGGCGCGCGCGACGCCCTGCCGCGCCTGACGGCGCTGGTCCACGCCCGCGCCGAACGGGGGACCTGCGGAGGGCCTGCCTCGGCGGACGGGACGCGCGGCGCCGGCGGCGATCGCGCGCAAAACGGCCCGACCGGCGCCGATGGCCGGCCCTGGCGTCCGGATCCGCGCCCGGGCGTATCCCGCGCGCGCCACGCGCAGGCCATCGAGGACATCCGCGCCGGCATCGCCCGGGGCGATTACTACCAGATCAACTACACCCTGCCGCTGCGCCTGGACTGGCCGCCGGGCCTGGATCCCGCGCAAGCCTACGCCTGGCTGGCCGAACGCCATCCCGTGGCCCATGCCGCCTGCGTGCGCGACGGCGAACGCTGGGTGCTGTCGCTGTCGCCCGAACTGTTCGTGGCCCGCGAGGGCGCGCGCCTGCGCGTGCGGCCGATGAAAGGCACCGCCCCGCGCCACGCCGATCCGGCCTGGGACCGGCAGGCCGCCGAGGCGCTGCGGCGCAGCGCCAAGAACCGCGCGGAAAACCTGATGATCGTGGACCTGCTGCGCAACGACCTGGGCCGCATCGCCGTGCCCGGCAGCGTGCGCGTGCCGGCCCTGTTCAGCCTGGAGGCCTACCCCTCGGTCTGGACGCTGACCTCCACCGTGGAGGCCGAGGCGCCGGACGCGCCGCTGGCCGAGGTGCTGCGCGCCCTGTTCCCCTGCGGCTCCATCACCGGCGCGCCGAAGATCGCCGCCATGCGGGCCATCCGGGCGCTGGAGGCGCGCCGGCGCGGCATCTACTGCGGCAGCGTGGGCTGGCTGGCGCCGGACGGGGATTTTTCCCTCAACGTCGCCATCCGCACCATCGAGTTGCGCCAGGGCGAGGCCGAGTTCGGCGTGGGCGGCGGCATCGTGTACGATTCCCGGGCCGCCGACGAATGGGAGGAATGCCTGTGGAAAGCCCGCGTCCTGGACCCGGACTGAGCCGATCCGGCCCGGATCTGCCCGCCCCCCCCCGCCGCCGAGATCCGGCGGCTCGCCCCCGATCTGATCGAGACCCTGCGCCTGGAACAGGGCCGCGTCGCGCTCTGG
>CBFGXR010000009.1:0-16881 GCA_965652675.1 uncultured Castellaniella sp. | reverse complement strand
CAGATGCCGTTCGGGCCAGTCGTCCGCGGCGGATTCGCGCGCCTGGACATACGTGGGATCAGGTACATGCGCTGGCGGTTTTCGGTGACGGTGGAGCGCAGCAGTTCGAACACGCCGCGCATCATCTGCAGCAGCACCGCATTGTGGGAAGCCTCGGCGATGGACAGGTGGAAACGGGCGTCGGCCTGCGCCGACAGGTCCGGGTCGCCGCGGCTCTGGAACCGCACCATGTCCTCGAAGCGCCGCTGGATCGCCTGCCGATCCTGGGCCGTGGCGCGCAACGCGGCATGCCAGGCGGTGCCGCCCTCCAGGGCGTGGCGGGCTTCCAGCACATCGTAGCGGTATTCGGGATCGTCGGACACCAGTTCGTCCAGCGGACGCACCAGATGCCGTTCGGGCCAGTCGTCCGCGGCGGATTCGCGCGCCTGGACATACGTGCCCCCGCCCTGCCGGCTGCGCAGCAGCCCCTGGCTGGCCAGCTGGCGGATGGCTTCGCGGACCGAGGGCCGCGAGGCGCCCAGGTCCTCGGCCAGCCGGCGTTCGGCCGGCAGGCGGTCGCCGGGCTTCAGGCCCTGTTCGTCGATCAGGGCCCGGAGCTGTTCCGCGAGTCGGTCGGAAAGGCGCATGGGAGGGACGGATATCCGTTCAGAGCGCCGGGATCATCCAGGGCAGGACGTAGGCCTGCACCGTCGTCATGACGCCGACGATCACGGCAAACAGGAAACTATACTTGACCGTGAAACGCAGCAGGTCGGATTCGCGGCCCACCAGGCCCACCGCCGCGCAGGCGATGGCGATGGATTGCGGCGAAATCATCTTGCCCGTCACCCCGCCGGTGGAATTGGCCGCCACCAGCAGCACTTCCGGCACGCCGATCTGATGCGCCGTGGCCGCCTGCAGCGCCGCGAACAGCGCGTTGGACGAAGTATCCGATCCCGTCAGGAACACGCCCAGCCAGCCCAGGAACGGCGAGAAGAACGTGAAGGCGCGGCCCGAATACGACAGGGCCAGGGCCAGCGTCACGGACAGGCCGGAATAATTGGCAATGAAGGCGAAGGCCAGCACCATGCCGATCGTGTAGACCGGAATGGCCAGTTCCTTCAGGGTTTCGCCCATCACGCACACCGCGACGGACGGCTTCAGCCGCGCCGCCAGGATGGTGACCAGGGCGGCGATCAGGATGGCCGTCCCCGTGGCCGAGAACCAGTCGAACTTGTAGACGGCGGCATAGGCGGCGGCCTGTTCGACGATGGGCGGCATCTTCCGCACCAATCCGTCGAGCCCCGGCACGGACACGCTGGCGATCCAGCCGTGCAGCGGCCCGTCGGCCAGGAACAGGTGCTTGAAGGGCGGAATCGACCAGATCGTCACCATCGCGGTCAGCACGATGAACGGCGACCAGGCGCGCAGGACCTCGCCCGTGGTGAACGCGCGGCCGGAGGGACGCGCCTCGGGGGCGTCCGGCGACAGGTGCTCGGTGCCCTCGCCCGTCGCCGAGAAGCGGAAGATGGACGCCGGCCGCCACACGCGCAGGAAGGCGGACAGGGCCACCAGCGCCACCAGGGCGGAGGTGATGTCCGGCAGTTCCGGTCCGATGAAATTCGAGGTCAGGTACTGCGTGACGGCGAAACTGCCGCCCGCCACGACCACCGCCGGCCAGGTTTCCTTCACGCCGCGCCAGCCGTCCATGATGGCCATGATGACGAACAGCACGATGAGGGTCAGGAACGGCAGCTGGCGGCCGGCCATCTCGCCGATGGCGAAGGCCGGGATGCCGGTCACCTGGCCGGCCACGATGATGGGGATCCCCATCGCGCCGAAGGCCACCGGCGCCGTGTTGGCCACCAGGCACAGGCCGGCGGCGTACAGGGGGCGGAAGCCCAGCCCCACCAGCAGCGCCGCCGTGATCGCCACGGGCGCGCCGAAGCCGGCCGCGCCTTCCAGGAAGGAGCCGAAGGCGAAGCCCACCAGCAGCATCTGCAGCCGCTGGTCGGCCGTGAGCGACAGCACCGATTCGCGGATCGTGTCGAACTGGCCGGTCCTGACGGAAATCTTGTACAGGAAGACCGCGCCGATGATGATCCAGGCGATCGGCCACAGGCCGTAGAAGAAGCCGTAGACGGCCGAGGCGAACGCCTGGCCGGCGGGCATGCCGTAGAAGAACAGCGCCACGGCCAGGGCCGCCAGCACCGTCAGGGTGCCGGCCAGCCAGCCCTTGAGGCGCAGCACGGTCAGCGACAGGAAGAACAGCAGGATGGGAAGGCAGGCGACCAGCGCGGACAGCCAGATGTTGCCGGCGGGATCGTAATTCTGTTGCCAGATGGCGGGCATTCCAGGACGCTCCTAGGAGGTGACGCGGTGCGACCGAGTGAGCCTGTGAATGCCGCAAATGGTCTTACCAATAACATCATTTTCGAATTTGCGTCCGAATTATAAAAATCTGATTTCCTAGTGGTCAATCCAGATCAAGGTAGGTATTTACCCTTATAAACCATATAACATAGATAATTAACTATTTAGAATCAATTGATTACTGATTTTTTATATTCCATGCTCATGAAATGATCGATGGCGAACCAAAACCACCATCGCGGTAATGGTAATACCATAATGAAAACTAACCTGAGCCGCCCGTGCCCGGCGCAGGCGGCATCAGGCGTGCGAAGCCAGGCGCTGCCGGATCTGGCCGGCCACCCGCACGATCGCCTGGACGATGGCTTTTTCCCGCGTCCGGTCCAGCCGGTCGGTGGGGATCGATGTGCTGACCGCAATCCTGCGTCCTGTCGGTGTTTCTCCGGCATAGACCGCAAAGCAGTTCAGACCGGCGGCCACCTCCTCCTGGTCGAGCGCCAACCCGGAGCGCCGTACCGTTGCCAGGTCCTCCAGCAACACCTCATGACGGGTCAGCGTGCGCTCGGTGATGGCCACGAGCGTTTGCGGCAGCAGCCGCAGGACCTCTTCGTCGGTCAACTGAGCCAGCAGCGCCTTGCCCAGGGCACAGGCATGCGCAGGCAGCCTCGTCCCCATGTCGGACACCAATCGGACCGGGCGGTGGGCATCTTCACGGGCCAGGTAGACCACCTCCGCGCCCTGCAGCACCGCCAGCTGGACGACTTCATTATGCTGGGAGACGAATTCCGTGGCGGCCGTCCGGAAAATATGCTGCAGATTGTCGAAATGGACATAGGCGCAGCCCAGCATGTACAGCCCGATGCCGATGACATAGCCGCCCCCTTTTTTTTCGATCCATCGGCGCTGTTCGAGCGAAGCCAGCAGCAGGTAAAGCGTGCTTTTGGCCAGGCTGGTATGCCGGGCCAGATCGGTCGTGCTGACCGGCTCGCTGCTGGAAGCCAGCATCTGCAGCACGGCATCGGCCCGGTCTACTGCGGGCACTGCGGAATTGGAATCGCTCATCTCGATCAGGGGCAAGGAAGGCGTGTCGGCCTCAGGCGTCCCAGGCGACCACCTTGCCCGGGTTGAAGATATTGTGGGGATCGTAGGCGTGCTTCAGCAAGCGCATGAGCTCGAGGCCGGCCGCGCCATGCTCGGTTTTCAGAAACTCCATTTTATGGATGCCGACGCCATGCTCGCCAGAGCAGGTGCCCTCCATGCCGATGGCCCGATGGACCAGGCGATGGTTGACGGCCTCGGCCGCCTGCCATTCGGTACCGCTGTCCGGGTCGATCAGCATCTGGACATGAAAATTTCCGTCTCCGACGTGGCCCACGATGGTGAAGGGAAAGTCGACCGACCGCAGATCCTCCGCCGTCTGGGTGACGCACTCGGCCAACCGCGAGATCGGCACGCAGACGTCCGTGGCGACGCTACGCGCCCCGGGCCGCAATTGCAGGCCGGCAAAATGCGATTGATGCCGCGCGGCCCACAGGCGCGCCCGGTCCTCGGGGCGTTCCGCCCAGGCGAAGCCGGATCCGCCATGATCCCGGGTGATTTCCCGGACCGCCTCGGCCTGTTCCTGCACGCCGCCGGCGCTGCCGTGGAACTCGAACAGCAGCAAGGGCGTTTCCTCGAGGCCCAGCCGGCTGTGCCGGTTGACCGCCCGGACCGCGCGCTCGTCCATGAATTCGATCCGGGCGACGGCGATGCCGCTTTGCATGATCTCCACCACCGATTGCACGGCATAGGTCAGGGTCGGGAAATTGCAGACCGCCGCCGTCACGGCCTCGGGCCGCGGATAGACCCGCAGCGTCACCTCCACGATGATCCCTAGCGTGCCTTCGCTGCCGACAAACAGCCGTGTCAGATCGTAGCCGGCGGACGATTTGCGCGCCCGGCTGCCCGTGCGGACGATGTCGCCCTGGGCCGTCACGACCTTGAGCGACACGACATTCTCCCGCATAGTGCCGTAACGCACCGCGTTGGTGCCCGACGCGCGGGTCGCCGCCATGCCGCCGATCGAGGCGTCCGCCCCCGGGTCGACCGGAAAGAAGAAGCCGGTCTCCCGCAGGGCCTCGTTGACCTGGGTGCGGGTGACCCCCGGCTGGACGGTGATGGTGAAGTCCTCGGGTTGTACCGCGATGACCTTGTTCATCTCCGCCATCGACAGCGTGAGCCCGCCCTCGACGGGCAGGACATGTCCTTCGAGCGACGACCCGGCGCCGAACGGCACGATCGGCACCCGGTACTGGTCGCAGAGCTTGACGGCACGTGCGACTTCGGCCGCATCACGCGGAAAGACGACCGCATCGGGCGGGCATACGGGATAGGGCGACTCGTCCGTGCCGTGATGTCCGCGCACGGCATCGGTCGTCACGAACCGCTCACCGAACACCGCTTTGAATTCGGCGACGCCCTGCGCCGGCAGGCTGCGCCGTCGGGCGCCTTCAAAACCGCTTAGCATGTCTTCCTTTCCTGTTCAGACCCGGCCGCACGCCGCCGCGCTCCGGCACGACTCAATGGTTGTGACGAGATTCGCCGCGCGTCTCCAGAATATTCAAATAGAGCGTCGCGGGCTCCAGACAGGCGCCCGTCCCGTGCTGGCCGATCGTGCCGCGATAGATTTCTTCCCACGGCGTCTGGTTGATCAGTTCGGGCGGCCGCCAGGCGGCACGCCGCTGCTCAAGCTCCGCATCCGGAATCAGCACATCGACCCGATGCGTCTTCAGATCCAGGCGCACCGTGTCGCCGGTCTTCAGCAAGGCCAGTCCGCCGCCAATGGCGGCCTCCGGCGACACATTGAGGATCGATGGGCTGGCCGACGTGCCGCTTTGCCGGCCGTCGCCCATGGTGGGCAACGTCTCGATGCCGCGCGCGATCAAGGCGGCCGGCGGCTGCATGTTGACCACTTCCGAGCCGCCCGGATACCCCACGGGGCCCACATTGCGAATGACCAGCAGCGTGTTCTCGTCGATCCCGAGCGCGGGATCCTCGATGCGTGCGTGGTAATCCTCCGGCCCCTCGAAGACGACCGCGCGCAGCTCGGCCACATCCGGATGAGCGGGATTGGACAGGAAACGTGTGCGGAACTTGTCGTCGATGACACACGTCTTGATGATGGCACTGTCAAACAGATTGCCGCCGAGCACCACGTAGCCGGCGCGCTCTTTGAGCGGACTGGCGTAGGCCCGGATGACCTCGCGGTCGGGCTCGTCCACGTGCCGCAGGTTTTCGGCCAGCGTCTTGCCCGTGACCGTCATGACATCCGTATCCAGCTTGCCGGACAGCATCAGCTCCCGCAGCACACCCGGCACGCCACCGGCGCGGTGGAAAGCCTCGCCCAGGTACCGGCCCGCCGGCTGGCAATCCACCAGCAAGGGGATGTCCGGCCCAAGCCGTTGCCAGTCCTCCAGCGTATGCTCGATGCCCATGTGACGGGCGATGGCGATCATGTGGATCGGGCAGTTGGACGAGGCACCCAGCGCCGCTGCCGCCACGACGGCGTTCTCGAAGGCGGCCTTGGTCAGGATGTCCGAGGGACGCAGATTCTCATGCACCATGCCGACGATCCGGCGGCCGGTTTCATACGCCATCCATCCCCGCTCCCGGTACGGCGCGGGGATGGCCGCGCACCCTGGCAGCGACATGCCCACGACCTCGGCCAGTGAGTTCATGGACAAGGCCGTCCCCATGGTGTTGCAATGGCCGATCGACGGCGCCGAAGCGGCCGCCGCCTCCATGAAGTCGTCATAGTCGATGTCCCCGACCGCGAGACGGCGGCGGGCCTCCCAGATCAGGGTGCCAGAGCCCGCCAGCTTGCCGTCCCACCAGCCGTCCAGCATCGGGCCGCCCGACAGGACGATCGCCGGGATGTTGACGGTCGCCGCGCCCATCAGACACGCCGGCGTCGTCTTGTCGCAGCCGGTCGTCAGTACGACACCGTCGATCGGATAGCCGTGCAGGACTTCCACCAGGCCCAGGTAGGCCAGATTCCGGTCGATGGCGGCCGTCGGACGCTTGCCCGTTTCCTGGATCGGATGCATCGGGAATTCCAGGGGAATCCCTCCGGCATCGCGGATGCCGTCCCGAATGCGCTTGGCCAATTCGAGGTGATGGCGATTGCAGGGACACAAATCGGAACCGGTCTGCGCAATGCCGATGATGGGCTTGCCGGACTGCAGTTCCGAGCGGGTGATCCCGTAGTTCATATACCGCTCGACATACATGGCCGTCATTCCCGGATCGGCCGGATTGTCGAACCAGCGGCGGCTGCGCAAGGTGGATTTTTCGGAATTGGACATAAAACGCCTTCAAATACTTTCAGCGGCAAGACGAAAATCGATCGATCACCTGGTACCGCCGCCCGTGATCGGACCGCCTGTGTCATGTGGGCGGCCTGCCGGCACGGCGCAACGGCCGCGATACGACGCGGGACGCTGCGCCATGCCGCCGTGAGCCCTTATTGCGCCGCTTTCGCGGCCTTCATGACGCCGTCCACCGTGTCAGGGCCGATCGCCACGCGCAGTTTGGCGACGATGGGCGCCAAGGTCGTCCGGATCTTGTCTTTTTCCTCGGAGGAGAAGCGCGACACTTCCACACCATGGTCCTTGATGTACTGCAGCGCCACGCTGTCCGCCTCACGGCTGATCTTGCGCTGATAGGCCTGGGATGTTTTGGCGGCCTGGGAAATGACATCCCGCTCATCGGCCGTCAGGCCGTCCCACCAGCGCTTCGACGCCAGCAGCACAAAGGGCGTATACACATGGTTGGAAATCGTCAGGTAAGGCTGGACTTCATAGAACTTGCTGGTCTTGATCGTGCTCAGGGGATTTTCCTGACCATCGACCGTCTTGGTTTCCAGCGCCGTGAACAATTCGGTGAAAGGCATGGGAATGGCATTGGCCCCCAGCCCATTGAACACCGCCAACGCCACTTCGTTTTGCATGACGCGCAGCTTGATGCCCTTGATGTCTTCCATCTTGGAAATCGCGTGGCGCGAATTCGTGATGTTGCGGAAGCCATTTTCCCAATACAGCAGTCCGATCAGCCCCTTCTCGGGCAGCGTGTCCAGCAGCTTCCGGCCTTCCGGCCCGTCCAGCACCGCATCGGCGACCTTTTCATTGTCGAACAGGAAGGGCAGGTCGAAGACGCCATAACCCTTGACCATGCCGGCCAACGGCGCCGTGGAGACAAACGTAAGTTCCTGCGATCCGCCGATCAGCGCATTCTGCATCTGTTCATCGGAGCCCAGAGAACCATTCCCGTAGGTCTTGACCTTCATCTTGCCGCCGCTGAGCTTGCCGACTTCCTCGGCGAAGAAGCGCACGGCATGGCCGGCCGGACTCGAATCCGCCAGGCCGTAACCGAAGCGGATGATCCGCGAATTGATCTCCTTGGCCATGACGTCGTGGCTGGCCAGACCCATGGTCATGACCGCTGCCAACCCCAGCACCGCCGTCTTGAGACTCAACCTTTTATTCAGATCAACAGACATTTGCCATCCTCCAGAAAATCACCGGTTTGCCCGCCGCAGCCCACGGCCGTGGTCGTCGCGTTCCGGTCTTTAATAAAACCAGTCCAGGGGGACCAGTACGATTTGCGGAAAAATCACCATCAGAGCGACCAGCAGCGTGTAAGCGACGACATAGGGAGTCACCCCCTTGATCACTTCCTCCATCCGCACACGCGCCACGCTGCTCACGACGTTCAGCACCGTGCCCACGGGGGGCGTCAGCAGGCCCGCGCAGCCGACAATGACGAAGATGACCCCGAAATAGGTCGGATCGATGCCCGCCTTCTGGATCACCGGCATCAGCACCGGGGCCAGAATGAGGATGGTGGGCGTCAGGTCCATGGAGGTGCCGATGAGGGTCAGCAGAATGACGATGCAAAACATCAGCAACGTGGGCGAATCCGTCAGCGGCCCCAGCAAGGCGATCAACTGATCGGGCAGGTCCGCCAACGTAATCATGTAAGAGGCCACGAGCGCCGCCGCAACCAGATACATCACGACGCTGGTCGTCCTGGCCGTATTGACCAGCACCCGATACAGCGTCTTTAGACCGATCTCACGATAGACGAACACACTGATCAGCAAAGCGTAGGCCGCCGCGACGGCCCCGGCCTCGGTCGGCGTGAAAATGCCGCCACGCAGCCCGCCGATGATGATGATCGGCAGCATCAAGGCCCAGAGAGAATCCTTGAACGCCTTCAAGCGGACCGCGCCGCTTTCCTTGGGCGCCATCGTGATGTTCCCCGCCCGGCGCGCCGAATACGCCCAGACCGCCGTCAACGTCAGCCCCATGAGCAGACCGGGCACAATGCCCGCAATGAACAGCTTGGTGACCGAGACGTTGGCGGCCACGCCGAAGATGATGAAGGAGATCGAAGGCGGAATGATGGGGGCGATGATCCCGCCGGCGGCGATCAGACCGGTGGACCGGCTCATGTCGTAGCCTTGATCGCGCAGCATGGGAACCAGCAGCGCCGCCAGCGCCGCCGCATCGGCGACGGCCGATCCCGAAAGGGCCGCCAGCAGGACGCTGGCCATGATGGCCACGTAGCCCACGCCTCCCCGGATGTGACCAACCAGCGTGGTCGCCATGAAAACCATGCGTCTGGACATGCCGCCCGCATTCATGGCTTCGCCCGCCAGGATGAACAGCGGGACCGCCATCAGCGAAAAGTTGTCGGCGCCCGTGAGCATGTTCTGCACGATGATCTGCGGGTCGAAAAAGGACAGATGAAACATCAGCCCGATGGCGCCCAGGATCAGCGCGAAGGCAATGGGCATGCCAAAAACCATGAAGATCAGCAGCGTGCCGACAAAGATGAGGACGTCCATGATCAGATCTCCTCCACGCTGTCCACCGAGGTGCGGAACACCCCCGTATTTTCCGGCGTCGCGGGCGTACGCAAGGCTACGAAAAGATCCAGGATCACCATGAGGGCCATCGCGACCGCCGAAAACAGGACGGCGCCGCTGAAGACGGCGATCGGCATGCCCGCCACGGGGGTGACCGTGCGCATGCCGATGACGGTCTGCTCCCAGCCCCCTGTCATGATCAGCCACAACACCCAGAGGATGAGCAACTGTCGAACAACATGAACGAACTTCTGGACAGTCGGGGAAAAGCGCTCGACCCCCATGTTGATGGCCAGGTGCTCCCGCGTCCTGAAGGCGAGCACGGCGCCGCCGAACGTCAGCCAGACGAACGCCAGGCGCGCAATCTCGCTGGAGATATTGATTCCTGAATTGAACGCATAGCGCAGCACCACATTGCCGAACACAAGCACCAGCATGATGAAAACACACAGGGCCAGGGCGGCGGTCAGCACCGTGAACATCAAATCGGAAAGCGTCCGGATCTTCGGCACCATCACATGTCTGTCTTTGTCCTCCAACGACATCTCCTTACCTCTCTTTATATTTTTCGCTCGTGTTGCCGAGCCTTTTGAAAATCGGGCACTCGGGTCGGGCCAGACTAGCCGTGCAGCAACCCCCGCGCGCCGAGGTTCCTGTAGAGCGCCCGCACACCAAACGTCCAGCGGGGAATCTCCGTGGACAGTTGCACTTCATTGACCAGAGCACCTAACAGCGGGGTCGAGATCGTCACGATGTCGCCCAGATGATGGGTGAATCCGGCGCCGGGAGCCCCCCGATCCTGAACGGGCGAGAACATCGTGCCGAGAAACAGCATGAAGCCGTCCGGGTACTGATGGTGGTCGCCGTAGGTCTGGCTGACGAGATCCAGCGGATCCCGACTGATCAGATCCATGCGGCTGACGGCCTCCAGCCTGAAACCGTCCGCTCCTTCGATCAACAACGACACCTCGGCCCGGCGGACGGAATCCAGGGTG
Source organism: uncultured Castellaniella sp. (assembly GCA_965652675.1). Classification (GTDB taxonomy): domain Bacteria; phylum Pseudomonadota; class Gammaproteobacteria; order Burkholderiales; family Burkholderiaceae_B; genus Castellaniella. The sequence continues at coordinate 6,627 of CBFGXR010000009.1, read as the reverse complement.
TAGCGTTCGTCGAACAGGCGGATGAACGGGCCGATGGCGCAGGACCCGTTGTTGTCCTTGGCCCGGCCCAGCAACAAAGCGCTGCGGCCTTCGATGTCGCGCAGATTGACGTCATTGCCCAGCGAGGCGCCGCGCACGCGGCCCCGGCTGTCCACGGCCAGCACGATTTCGGGCTCGGGGTTGCTCCATCGGGAATCTGGATGCAAGCCGATCCGCTGTCCCAGACCGACCGACGCCATTGGCGGCGCCTTGGAAAAGATTTCAGCATCCGGGCCGATCGCGACTTCCAGGTACTGCGACCACTCGCCACGCCGGACCAGTTCGTTTTTCAATTGCCGCGCGCTGTCGGATCCGGGACGCACCGACGACAGCTCGGTCCCGATCGATCGTTGCAAGGAATCGCGGATGGCCTGAGCCCGTCGGGCATCGCCCCCCGCCTTTTCCTCAATGAGCCGCTCAAGCAGGCTGACGATGAAGGTCACGCCAGACGCCTTGACGGTCTGCACGTCGCAGGGCGCGCAGAGCACGGCCCCCCCGATGCCCGGCGACCTGTCGAGACTGCGGCGCACCAGGTCGGCCGCCGTGCCGAGAGGATCGCCGTCCAGACTGCGGACGAAGCCGACGCAATCCTCCTGATCCAGCAGATCGGCCATGATGGGCGCATGCGCCGAAATGTCGAAGACCATGCCATGTTTGACGACGACGGTGCTCGGGCCGCCTTGCGGCCCCGGCAACCAGACTCTTCCCACGAGCGTGGCCTGTTCAATATCGACGGGCAGAAGGCTGACGGCATTCATTGATCTGATCCCTGTATCCAGCGTATGAAAACTTCCCGGACTGCATCATGACCGCACCGCTAGACCTCTGCGGAGAGACTGGAGGCAGTCTATTAGCCGCATTCCCGCAAAACAACATATTGTTTTTGTTTCCATTATTTTGGAAATTACGGACGAACAAACTCCCGTCGTCGCCCCGCTCGACAGCGCCCGTGCCGCACAGTAGAATGCTCGTCATGATTTCACATGCGACCGTGCACGCTTCGTTCTGGTGGCGCTCCTCTTAGGGGCGGCATCCTCATGCGTGATTCATCGCACCTTGCCGCCGTTCTGGCAGGCATAGGTCTTCGTGAATCTATCTCCGGTGCGGCGGCTCCTGACTCCAAGGAAGACCATGACCGTATCACTCTCCCTCTCCCGCACCCTCCGGCTTCCGCAGCCCGCATCAGTGCGTGCGCCCGTTTCCCGACACTGACCAGGACGGCCCGATCATGAAGCTGCTGATGCTGGACAACTACGACTCCTTCACCTACAACCTGGTGCAGTATTTCGGCGAACTCGGCGTCGACGTCCAGGTCGTGCGCAACGACCAGATCGATCTCGCCGGGATCGAGGCCATCGACCCGGACCGCATCTGCGTGTCCCCGGGGCCCTGCTCGCCGGCCGAAGCCGGGATCTCCATCGAACTGATCCGGCATTTCGCCGGCAAGAAGCCCATCCTGGGCGTGTGCCTGGGCCATCAGGCCATCGGCGCGGCCTATGGCGGGCGCATCGTGCGCGCCCGGGAAATCATGCACGGCAAGGTCTCGCCCATCACGCACCGGGGCACCGACGTCTTCGCCGGGCTGCCCTCGCCCTACACCGTCACCCGCTACCATTCCCTGGCGATCGAGCGCGACTCCCTGCCCGACTGCCTGGACGTCACCGCCGAGACCGCCGACGGCGAGATCATGGGCGTCGCCCACAAGTCCCTGCCCGTCTACGGCGTGCAGTTCCACCCGGAATCCGTGCTCAGCGAGCACGGTCACGCGCTGCTGCGCAATTTCCTGGAACTCTGAGCCCCGCGAACCGGTCCATCCGAAAGACACGAAGAAAAGGAATCATCCATGCCGCCGATCACCCCCAACGAGGCCCTGGCCCGCTGCATCGAACACCGGGAAATCTTCCACGACGAAATGCTGGAACTGATGCGCATGCTGATGCGCGGGGAAATGTCCCCCCAGCTGGCCAGCGCCCTGCTGATGGGCCTGCGCGTCAAGAAGGAAACCGTCGGTGAAATCACGGCCGCCGCCCAGGTCATGCGCGAATTCGCCCTGGGCGTCGACACTCCCTACCCCGAAGAGCTGCTGGACATGTGCGGCACGGGCGGGGACGGTTCGCACACGTTCAACATTTCCACCGCCGCCATGTTCGTGGCCGCCGCGGGCGGGGTCAAGATCGCCAAGCACGGCAACCGCAGCGCCTCGTCCTCGTCGGGCAGCGCCGATGTCCTGGAAACCCTGGGCATCCACTTCGCCGCCACGCCCGCCCAGGTCGCCGAATCCATCGAGGCCACCGGCATCGGCTTCATGTTCGCCCCGGCCCACCACGGCGCCATGAAGAACGTCGCCGACGTGCGCCGCGAACTGGGCGTGCGCACGATCTTCAACATCCTCGGACCGCTGACCAATCCGGCGGGCGCCGCCAATCAGCTCATGGGGGTGTTCCACGCCGACCTGGTCGGCATCCTGGTGCGCGTGCTGCAGCGCCTGGGCTCGCGCCACGTGCTGATCGTGCACGGCAAGGACGGCATGGACGAAGCCTCGCTGGGCGCGGCCACCCTGGTGGGCGAACTGAAGGACGGCGAGGTCCGCGAATACGAGATCCACCCGGAGGATTTCGGCATGGCCATGGTGTCCAACCGCAGCATCAAGGTCGCCAACCGCGACGAATCGGCGCAACTGGTGCGCGCCGCCCTGAACAACACGGCCGGCACCGCCCGCGACATCGTCGCCCTGAACGCCGGCCTGGCCCTGTACGCCGGCAACCGCGCCGACTCGATCGACGCCGGCATCCGTCAGGCCTTCGAACTGCTCGCCTCGGGCGCCGCGCGCGACAAGCTGGAACAATTCCGCCAATACACGCAAAGGTTCTCCGCATGAACGACATTCTGGCCAGGATCCTGGACACCAAACGCACCGAAGTCGCCACCGCGCGGCAGATGCGCAGCGAATCCGAAGTCCTGCGCGAAGCCCAGAGCCGCCAGGACATCCGCGGCTTCGTGCGCGCCATCGAGGACCGGATCGCCCAGGGCAAACCCGCCGTGATCGCGGAAATCAAGAAAGCCTCGCCCTCCAAGGGCGTGATCCGGGAAGACTTCCGCCCGGCGGACATCGCCACCAGCTACGCCGGCCACGGCGCGGCCTGCCTGTCGGTCCTGACCGACGTGCAGTACTTCCAGGGCGGCTACGACCACCTGCGCCAGGCGCGCGCGGCCTGCAGCCTGCCGGTGCTGCGCAAGGACTTCCTGATCGATCCGTACCAGGTCATCCACGCCCGCGCGCTGGGCGCCGACTGCGTGCTGCTGATCGCGGCCGCCCTGTCGCCCGCCCAACTGCGCGAACTGGAAGCCGTGGCCGCCGATCTGGGCATGGACGTGCTGGTCGAGGTCCACGACCGCGAGGAACTGGACGCGGCCCTGTCCCTGAACACGCCGCTCATCGGCATCAACAACCGTAATCTGCGCACCTTCGAGACCCGCCTGGAAACCACCCTGTCGATGCTCGAAGACCTGCCGGCGGGCAAGCGGGTCGTGACCGAAAGCGGCATCCTGCTGCCCGGGGACGTCGACCGCATGCGCGCGCGCGGCGTCCAGGCCTTCCTGGTCGGCGAAGCCTTCATGCGCGCGCCCGACCCCGGCGTCGCGCTGCACGAACTGTTCTTCGCCCGCTGACCCCGCACCGCCCCTGCGCCCGCGCCGGCGGGCGGCAGGCCCCGATCCCGCTCCCGCCCACGCCATGGCCTATTTTCCCGACTGCCCGCTCTGCATCACGGACCGCGACACCCTGCTCTGGCAGGACGACAAACTGCGGATCATCCGCGTGGACGAACCCCGGCACCCGGGCTATCTGCGCGTCATCTGGCAGCGCCATATCGCGGAAATGACGGACATCGACCCAATGGACCGCCTGCACCTGATGCGCACCGTGTTCCAGGTCGAACGCCTGCAGCGGATCTGCCTGCGGCCCGACAAGATCAACCTGGCCAGCCTGGGCAACCAGGTGCCCCATCTGCACTGGCATCTGATCCCCCGCTGGCGCGACGATCCCTGCTTCCCGGACGCCATCTGGGCGCCGCCCCGGCACGATCCCGCCCGCGCGGCCGCCTGGGCGGATCAATGCGATGCGCTGGCGCCGCGCGTCGCGCGGCTGCACCGCGTCCTGGCGGCCCAGGGGCCGACGGCGGACCTCTCCGGCGACGACACGCGGGACGCCTGATCCGTTCCGCGCGCCCGCCCCCTCTCTCCGACTCCCTTCGCATCGCCCGTCTCTTCCATGTCCTCTCCTCCTTCCGCGCCCGGCGCGGCGCCCGCCGCCCTGGCGCGCAGCCTGAAGAACCGCCACATCCAGATGATCGCCCTGGGCGGCGCCATCGGCACCGGCCTGTTCTACGGCTCGGCCGCCTCCATCCGGCTGGTCGGCCCCGGCATCATCCTGTCCTACCTGATCGGCGGCCTGGCGATCTACCTGATCCTGCGCTTTCTGGGGGAAATGTCCACCCAGGAGCCCGTCAGCGGCGCCTTCAGCCATTTCGCCTATCGCTACTGGGGCGGCTTCGCGGGCTTCCTGTCCGGCTGGAACTACTGGCTGCTGTACATCCTGGTCAGCATGGCCGAGCTGTCGGTGGTCGGCATCTACGTCAACTACTGGCTGCCCGATTTTCCGGCCTGGGCCAGCGCGCTGATCGTGCTGCTGAGCGTCACGGGCCTGAACCTGCTGAACGTGCGCCTGTACGGCGAAAGCGAATTCTGGCTGGCCCTGATCAAGATCGCCGCCATCGTCGGCATGATCCTGCTGGGCGGCGTGCTGGTCGCGCGCGGCGCCGGCGGCGCGGGGATCGACAATCTGTGGGTCCACGGCGGCTTCCTGCCCCACGGCGCGCACGGCCTGCTGCTGTCCCTGGTGGTGGTGATGTTTTCCTTCGGCGGCACGGAACTGATCGGCATCACCGCGGGCGAGGCCGACGATCCCCGGCGCAGCATTCCGCGCGCCGTGAACCAGGTGATCTGGCGCATCCTGATCTTCTACATCGGCGCGCTGGCGGTGCTGGTGACCCTGTACCCCTGGAACGAGGTCGGCCTGAACGGCAGCCCCTTCGTGCTGATCTTTTCCCGCCTGGGCATCCCCGCCGCGCCGGACATCCTGAACCTGGTGGTGCTGAGCGCCGCGATCTCGGTCTACAACAGCGGCATGTACAGCAACGGCCGCATGCTGCGCAGCCTGGCCGAACAGGGCAACGCGCCGCGCGTCTTCCTGCGCCTGAGCCGGCGCCAGGTGCCCTGGGTCGGCGTGCTGTTCTCGTCGGCCTGCACGCTGGCGATCGTGGTCGTCAATTTCCTGGTGCCCGAAGGCGCCTTCATGCGGATCATGGCCGTGGCGACGGCGGCGGCCGCGATCACCTGGATGATGATCGTGCTGGTCCACCTGCGTTTCCGCAAGGCCCATGCGCGCGATGCTCTGCTGTTCCCCGCGCCCTTCCATCCCTGGACGAACTACCTGTGCGCGGCTTTCCTGGTGCTGCTGGTGGGGCTGATGACGCAGCTGGACGACACCCGGCCGGCGGTCTACGTGCTGCCGGTGTGGCTGGTCGCGCTGTACGCGGGCTACCGCCTGAAGCGCCGGGCCGCGACCAGCGACAGCGCCAGCAGCCCCGTGCCCGCCGCAGCGAAGATCAGCGCGTCCGACAAGTGATCGGCGACCCAGGCGGCCGCCAGCACGCCCGCCGACTGTCCCAGGAACAGCACGCAGGCGAACAGCGCCATGGCCGCGCCGCGCGCCGCCGGCGCCATCTGTGTGGCATTGGTCTGCAGGGTGTTGTGCAGGCAATAGAAGCCGAAGCCCGCCAGCGCGCAGGCCGCCGGAATCCAGACTAGGCTCGGCGCATAGGCGAAGGCCAGGAAGCCCAGGCACAGCGACGCGCCGCCCAGGCGGGCCAGGCCTGATTCGCCGATCCGCCGCAGCAGCCGGCCGGCCACCCGCGAGTAGACGAATCCGCCCGCCCCGTAGAACGCCGTCAGGCCGCCGGCCAGCGAGAGCGAGGCCGCATGGTGGCGCTGCAGCAGGCTGGGCATGAAGGCCACGGCGCCGAAGGCGAGCGCGCCTTCGATGGCGGTCACCGTCAGCAGCCAGCGCGCCGCCGGCAGCGCCAGGATGCCCAGCAGCGCCGGACGCGCCCGGCGGCCGGTCCGCGTTGCGGGGCCGTCGCCGCGCGCGGTGCGCAACAGCAGGCCGCCCGCGACCAGAAACAGGACGGCGAGCACGGCGAACGTCGGCCGCCAGCCGACCCATTCGGCGATCAATCCGCTGAGCCACTGCCCGGCCAGGGTGCCCAGGACGCTGGCGCTCACGAGCCGCGCCAGCGCCACCTGGCGCTGCTCGTAGGCCACGTTGTCGCCCACCCAGGCCATGGCCATCGGATAGATGCCGGCCGCGAAGGTGCCCGACACGATGCGCGCCGCCACCAGCCAGTCCAGGGTCGGCGAGAAGAAGGCGATGCCGTTGCCGATCACGCAGGCCAGGGCGCACGAGGCGATGACCCGCAGCTTGCCGTAGCGGTCGCCCAGGGGGCCGAAGCAAAGCTGGAACACCCCGTA